>NZ_MUFH01000088.1:0-8922 GCF_001996115.1 Salinivibrio sp. MA427 | reverse complement strand
GTGCGTAATATGGTGGTTATCATCCCTAATAGGATTAATGGAGAGTGAAATCCAGTAAGGCTCACCATTTTTGCTGTAGTTAAGAATCTCATCATAGAAGGGCTCATGGCGGGCAAGATGATCACGAATGTTTTGCACGGTTTCAGGACTAGTATCTGCTCCTTGAAGAATATGACCAGGCTTTTTCCCTCTCATCTCATCTAAGCTATACCCTGACATCCGCTCAAAACCACGGTTTACATAAACCACTTTCCCTTGAGGGTTAGTCACGACAACTGCGTTATCGGTTTCGTTTGCCACCATGGACAATAACTGCATTTCTTCCCGGCGTTGCACAGTCTCAGTGACATCTTTTACAAAGGCAGTATAAAGTGTTCGATTACCAAGATGTACCTTCGATAATGAGAGCTGCCCCCAGAGTCGATGACCATCCTTATGTTCGATCTCGACTTCTCTACTGGTGCCAACAATTCTATCTTCGCCGGTCTTTCGGTTGCGATTTACATAGTCATCATGGTTGGCTTGGATTGCATGAGGCACCAACATTTTAACGTTCTTGCCATGAACATCTTCTTTGCTGTATCCCCACAGCTGCTCGGCCGCTTTGTTATAAAAGGTAATACAATTGTTTTCATCAATACACACCACAGCATCAAGCGCTTGTTCGAGGGTTTGGGTCATCATCTCTCGTGCATCTCGTTCAGCGGTAACATCACGAACAAATGCCGTGTAATGAATTTTGCCAGAGACGCGTATCTTGGATAAAGACAGTTGCACCCAAGTCAATGAGCCGTCTTTTCGTCTGAGCTGCACTTCACGAGAACGCCCGACGATGCGATCTTCTCCCCCAGATCTGTGTCGGTTAACGTAGCTGTCGTGGTTGGCTTGTAATTCGGTGGGGATCAGCATGGCTACGTTCTTTCCTTTCACCTCGCTTGCTGAATATCCCCAAATGTCCTCTGCTGCCTGATTAAAGAAAGTGATGTTATTGTGGTGATCAATGGTGACAACCGCGATAATTGCTTGCTCAAGCGCTTGTAGGTGAGAGTTAGAACGACCTAGCATATTGATCCTCTCTGTTAATGGCCTTTAAGCTGTGAGACAAAAGGTGTGAGCCCTAAGTCGGTACCCTGATTATCAATAAAACTGACAAATTATGATGGTAACTTAATAGGTATAAGCCAGGTTGGGCGGGTTTTCCAATAAACAAAAAGCGCGAGCATTGGCTCGCGCTTTTGACTGGCAATGATTCGCGTTTAAGCTGTGGCAAACTTGTAAGTGCGATAGCCGCCTAGTAAATTACGGGCTTTAAAGCCATGATTGACTAACTGGCGATAGGCGACGTTGCCTCGCAAGCCGACTTGGCAGTAAATCAAAATTTCTTTGTCTTTGGGAAGCTCATGAATGCGCCCGCGCAGTTCGTCAACCGGAATATGGATATCGCCTTCGATATACTCACCGTTTTCGCGTTCGGGGGCATTGCGCACATCCAGAAGCACTTGGTCATCACCTAGGGTCGCTAAATCGTGATAATGAACCGCTTTTGCGTCGCCTTTGATCAGGTTAGTTGCTATAAACGCGGCTTGGTTGATCACATCTTTAGCACTGCCATACGGTGGGGCATAGGTCAGCTCCAAATGCTGCAGTTGCTCAACCGTCATCCCAGCACGCTGTGCAACCGCCATGACATCAATGCGTTTATCAATGCCATCTTTGCCTACCGCTTGTGCGCCTAAAATAGCACCCGTGTCGGGTGCAAATAACATTTTAAACGAGACAATTTCTGCGCCCGGGTAGTAACCCGCATGACTTGCCGCGTGAACATAGACTTTTTGGTAATCAATGTTGGCCTGTTTAAGTTGCTTCTCATTTTGGCCCACAGAGGCAACGGCCAGATCGAAAATCTTACAAATGGCGGTGCCTTGGGTGCCAAGATAATGCTCAGTGCTTCCTAGCATGTTGTCAGCGGCCATGCGCCCTTGACGGTTAGCCGGTCCAGCCAGTGGTACCAGCGTCGGCTTGTGAGTGACAAAGTCGATTTCTTCGACGGCATCCCCGACCGCGTAAATATCTGGGTCTTGGGTCTGCATGGTGCTGTTGACCACGATCCCGCCTTTTTCACCAATCGCCAGGCCGGCTTGTTGTGCCAGCGTGACTTCGGGTTTTACGCCAACAGCCATGATCAACAATTCAGTGTGTAGCGTGTCGCCATTATTTAGCGTGAGGCTCAGTGAACCTTCTAAGTGTTGCGGTTCACTGGGTTCACCGGCGTCATCACTGGCCACATGCGTGGTTGGAATGTATTCGGCCGACGCCAAGGCCGTCCCCAGGCGTAAATCAATGCCATGATCACGAATGCTCTGATGGGCAAAGCCTGCCATTTCGCGGTCAACCGGCGTCATCACCTGATCGGCCATTTCTAAAAGGGTGGTTTCAATGCCACGCTGATGGAGTGCTTCCATCATCTCGAGACCAATAAAGCCTCCGCCGACGACAGTTGCGTGACTAGGATTGTTCATCTCGATGGTGTGCAAAATTGCATCCATGTCCGGGATGTTGCGCAAAGAATGTGTGAGTGGGTTATCTAAGCCAGGAATCGGCGGCATAATTGGCGCCGCGCCAGGGCTTAATAGTAATTTGTCGTAGCTCTCTTGATAGGTGCTGCCATCGGCCCGAGTGACCGTAACGGTTTTGTTTTCGCGGTCAATGTTACTGACGGCGCTATTAATACGCACATCGACATTAAAGCGCGCACGAAAACTATCTGGCGTTTGTAGCAAGAGCTTACTGCGATCCGTGATATCGCCACCGATATGGTAAGGCAAACCACAGTTAGCGAACGAAACGTAGGGGCCGCGTTCGAACATAATGATCTCAGCGTCCTCGGTCAGACGGCGTGCACGAGCTGCAGCAGAAGCGCCACCGGCGACGCCTCCAATAATTACTATCTTGGTCATTTTGACTCCGTTAAGCGTGACGTAATCCAAGTTTTTTCAGGAAAAAGGCTGCCGGACAAATCCCTGTAAACGCGCTTTGAATGAGGTTTACGCCCACGAATACAGTAAGCCAAACAAATTGGCTGTGCACGGTGAGGGTAAGTACCACAGAAAGCAGCACTATGCTGCCAGCGATCACGCGAACTGCATTTTCAATTGTCATTGTAAGACTCCTTTGCATTGATATTGCACCGTAGCTACCGCTCGACTGACGTTGGTTGCTTTGGGTGCGTGTCCTGTTATATGGATTGAATCCAGCGTTAGTTTCACTGTAGTCGCTATGTTTAGAAAAGTCTAATGATAATCTGTCTAAATTAGAGTTGACTAAACAATAAGAGGGGCTAAGCTTAAGGAAGTCCTTACAACAGGAGCCTAACATGGTGGTTCAGACAGGGTTATATGAAAAAGATGATGTGCCTGATATGGACATTGGCGCAATGCGACAACAAGCATCGAAAGCGGCGACCTTGTTGAAGGTAATGGCGCATCCTGAGCGCCTGGTGGTGTTATGTCAGCTACTGGCTGGAGAGACCCATGTGGGACAGTTGCAACAAGGTTCGAGCCTCAGTCAGTCGGCGTTTTCTCAACACTTAAGCGTGCTCAAACGTCATCAACTGGTGAGCGTACGTAAATCATCACAGCAGGTATTTTATCGCTTACGAGATCCCAACGTCGCGGATATTATCGCCACGTTACAACGCATCTATTGCCCGTAATCTTGATTTATTACTCGTTGTTGTGATGCTACCAACATATCAGACGGCGATGGTTAACTAAGTTATATCTAGGCATGTAGACGTTATATCCATTCCGTAAAGGATGCGCACGGACGACAGCAACAAGGAACTGCTATGCGAGATGATCAACCTCAAGGCCCGTTTATTACCCGTGTGATGAACAGTTTTTTTCCGCCTATTTTAATTGCGTTGGCACTTTTGGTTGGGGCTGCCGCGCTGTGGCTTACACCCAAAGAGGAAGATCCGCAAATTGTGGTGCCGATGGCAGATGTGCTGATACAAGCACCGGGCTTAAGCGCGCAACAAGTGGCAAAGCAGGTGACGCAGCCGCTAGAGAAAAAAGTCAGTCAAATAGACGGGGTGGAGTATGTTTATTCCACGACACAAACCGGATCGGCGCGTGTGACCGTGCGTTTTTATGTCGGAGAAGATCGCGAATCAGCGCTGGTCAAGCTATATAACAAGCTGTACGCCAACCAAGATGCGATCCCTGCCGCGGTGAGCGAGTGGGCGATTAAGCCGGTTGAAATTGATGATGTCCCTATTGTGATGGCGGCGCTGCGTAGCGATAAGCCAGATACTGTCGATCATTACGCGCTGCGTCGTATTGCTGAGCAAGCCACCTTGGATTTAAAAGCCCTTCCCCAAACCAATGTGGTTAACGTTGTCGGGGGTATGCCACGCCAGGTGTTAGTGGCTTTCGATCCGGCGGCAATGGCAAGTTATCAAATCAGTGTGGCCGATTTAACCCGTGCGTTTTCACTGAGTCATCAAAAACGTAACGCCGGTGATATTCAGCATCAAGGCCAGCGGTATGTCCTTGAAACCGGACAGTGGTATCAAAGCCGTGACGATATTCGCCAGTTGGTTGTCGCGGTTGTGAATGGCAAGCCTGTGTACTTACAAGATGTCGCCACGTTAAGTGATGGTCCCACTGAGGCCAGCACCGATACTTGGATCCAATCGCAACAACAGACCAAACCGCATCCCGCTGTATTTATCTCGGTTGCCAAGCAAAAAGGCTCGAACGCGGTGACGGTTGCCGACGATGTAACGCGCACCCTCGATCGTTTAGCGAATACCCAGTTCCCGGAGGGCGTAGAGGTTGAGATTATTCGCAACTATGGTCAAACCGCTGATGCTAAAGTCAATAATTTAGTCTCGAGCTTAGGTATTGCCGTGCTGACCGTGGTGGTGTTTGTGGGGCTGTTTTTAAACTGGCGCAGTGCCTTGGTCGTGGCCATCGCGATTCCGATTAGCTATGGCGCGGCACTGGGGCTTGATCTCGCTTTTGGGTATTCCATCAATCGTGTCACCTTGTTTGCTCTGATTTTGGCGTTGGGCCTGATTGTCGATGACCCAATAGCCAGTATCGATAATATTGAGCGCCACCTGACCCATGATAATAAGCCGCGGGGTCGCACCATTGTGCTGGCGATGCTGGAAATCAAACGGGCACTGATCATGTCGACGGTGGCGATTGTTATTGTGTTTACTCCGATGTTTTTTATCACCGGGATGATGGGACCTTACATGGCGCCACTGGCATTTAATGTGCCTGTGAGTGTGGTGATCAGTACCTTGGTGGCGTTTTTAGTCACGCCTTGGCTGGCGAAAAAAATTGTTCGTGCCTCGAATAAGGGTGATGACTATCGTATGGAAACGACACCACTTTATCGGGGCTATCGTCGACTATTACTTCCCCTGTTAGAAAATAATCGCCGTGCGAAAAGGTTTCTTATGGTAGTAGGGGGGCTGTTTGTGGTAGCGGCGATGTTACCGGCGCTACGTCTCGTGCCGCTTAAACTCTTACCCTATGACAACAAAAACGAATTTCAGGTGGTGTTGGATTTGCCAGAAACCGCCAGTTATGTCGAGACCTCGAATGCATTACGTGAGATGAACACTTATCTTCAGCAGCAAGCGGAAGTTGTCTCTGTGTCGGGGTTTGCGGGGCTTGCATCACCGATGGATTTTAATGGCATGGTGCGTCATTATTTTGCGCGAAATGCCCCCTATCAGGGCGAATTGCGCGTCGTCTTGGTGGATAAGCAGCGGCGAGAATTACAATCACATGGTTTAGTGACCCGCTTGCGTGATGATCTGGAATCGATCGCAGCCAAACATAATGCCGACATACAACTGGTGGAAATGCCACCCGGCCCACCTGTACTGGCGACCCTTGTCGCAGAAGTCTATGGTGCACCGAGTACGCCTTATGCAGATATTCAAGCGCAAGCCCAACAGGTTGCGGCGCGATTGGAACGAGAAGCGTTAGTCTCGGAAGTCAGTACCAGTATTCAAGGACCGCTATCGCGCTGGCAGTTTGTGGTCAATCAAGAAAAAGCGGCATTATCTGGCGTTGCTATCACTGATATTAACCAGGCATTGCGCGCGGCCAATCAAGGCGTCACGTTGGCTCACCTGGCGGATGCTGATGAAATCGATCCCTTACCGGTCACGCTGCGTTTAGCCCCGGATGCACGCGATAAACTGGATACCTTATTAGCGCTTCATATACGAGGCCGTGCCGGTGTCGCAAAACAATCGGTGCAAGGCGCTTTGGTCGATGCACCGCAACCGCTGGTGGCATTAAGCGAGTTGGGGCATTTTGAGCGACAACCGGTGGACCAACCGATTTATCATAAAAATCTTCAGCCTGTGGTGTATGTCTATGCCGAGCCAATTGGACGTGTACCTGGGGAGGTGGTCGCTGATGTGATCGCTGACTTTAATCAGCCAAAAACGGATACACCACGGCCGCTTGCAGCGCGTAGTTACCTCGACAATGGTGCTGGTGATGGTTGGCAGGTGCGTGACGATATTAATGTTGATTGGAGCGGCGAGGGAGAGTGGAAGATCACCATTGATGTATTCCGTGACCTTGGTATAGCTTACGGCGCCGCTTTGTTAGGCGTCTTTATCGTGATGCTAATCCAAACCGGCTTACCGGCGGTGTCTGGGATGATTATGCTGGCAATTCCCCTCACGGTAATCGGCATCATGCCCGGTTTTTGGTTGCTTAATGGCTTAAGTGGCGACATTAACGGCTATCCAAACCCAGCACTTTTCACCGCTACCGCGATGATAGGCATGATTGCATTGGCCGGCATCGTGGTGCGTAACTCCCTGGTATTGATTGAATTTATTCAGCAATCATTGGCGCGCGGTATGGAACTTAGTGAAGCCTTAATACAAGCGGGAGCGGTACGTATGCGGCCGATTTTGCTGACCGCCGGTACCACCTTATTAGGGAATGTGATTATTACCCTTGACCCCATTTTTAATGGTCTCGCATGGGCCATTATTTTCGGGATTGCGGCATCAACCGTCTTTACCTTGCTGGTTGTGCCTGTGGTGTACAACTTAGCGTATCAAAATCATCCTACCCATGGCTTACCGGCAGAAGGAGACGAGGCATGAATAAGAAAAAAGGATTACAGGCCGTCGTGCTGGGCACTGGATTGTTAGTGCTATTTCTTGGTATGGCTGGGGTCTTTACAGAAAAGGTGACCTCAAAGGCCAGCTCTTCGCAAGGAGCGGACGATCATAACACTTTGACGCTTACCGCGATTGAGCAGCCGCAAACCCGAACTTTTTCAGGGCAGCTGGTGGCGCGGCAAAACGCAACATTGGCGGCGCGAATGACGGCAACGGTTGCCGATGTCCTGGTCGATGTTGGCGATCGCGTGGAGCAAGGCGATATACTGATCCGCTTAGACAACGCCGATCTCAGTGCTAAAGTGCGCCAAGTGCAACAAGCACTGGCCTCAGCACAGTCACAACTGAATACTGCGCGCAGCGATTATCGCCGGATGGAAACCTTATTAGCGAAAAAGCTCGTGCCGCAATCACAATTCGATGATGCCGAGAACCGCTTAAATACCGCGCGCTCTGAATACCGCCGGGCGATCGCGGCAGTGGATGAGGCCGAAACCCAGTTCGGATTTAGTCTAGTGCGCGCGCCATTTACTGGACTGATCACCGAAAAAATTATCAATCAAGGGGATACGGCGACGCCGGGTGCAGCGATGCTGACGTTGTACAACCCAGACAGTATGGAGGCACAAGTGAACATCGCCGAGTCTTCACTGCCTTTTGTGACTATTGGAGACACGCTTCAACTACGCTTGCCAACTTATGAAAAAACATTGACCGGAACGATACGCACGATCACGCCGGCCGCCGATGCGACGTCACGTAGCTATCGCGTTGCTTTGACTTTGCCTGTCACAGACGGTGACGATCAGGCACGACTACCTGGTATGTTTGTTAAAGTGACGGTGTCACAAAAGGCGAGCTCTATTTTATCGGTTCCTGCTAACGCGCGTTACCAAATTGGTCAACTTGACTATGTGAACGTGGTTGAAGACAACCAAATTATAAGACGCTTGGTGGTACTGACCGAAGAGGGCCGAGTGCGAAAAGGGCTAAAGGTTGGCGAAACTGTATTACTGCATCCTAAATCGCAGAAGACTGACTAATCGCGTTCGCATTTTTAACAATGTCGACGATACTTAGAGGTGAGTTATCCCTCAAGGAGTTGACTATGAAGATTGCGTTACTTTCTGCCACGGCCTTAGCCGGCAGCTTATTATCAGGACCAGCGATGGCACTCGATACCTCATCGCTTAAAGTGTGTGGTGATGGGGCGAATTGGCCACCTTTTCACTATAAAAAAGGTGAGAATATCGAAGGCTATGACATTGATGTCCTCAATGCCATCTTTCAAGACAGCGGTGTAGATGTATCGGTAGATTTACCGCCGTGGAAGCGGTGCGTTTTTGAGACAAAATCAGGTAATTACGATATTGCGCTTAGCGCATCTTACAGCGAAGAACGCGATCGTGATTTTCTTTTAACTGACTATTATTACACTCTGCAGCCTAGCTATATTTACTCAACCCAACAACATCCGAATGGCCTGAACATCGAGACAGCGGATGATATTAACCAGCTGCGGATGTGTGGCCTTTTGGGCTATAACTACACAGGGTTCAGTGTTGATGATAGCCAGGTGAGGAAGTCAGCAAAAGACTTTAAGCAACTGGTAAAACAGACGCAAGCAGGGCGCTGTGATGTATTTTTAGCACGCTACGAGATACTCGCAGGGTTCAAAGCAGCACAAGGCATTGATTACCTCGCTGGCGGGATGCAAGTCGAGCCGATTCCCGGCAATATGGGTGATA
>NZ_MUFH01000087.1:0-13675 GCF_001996115.1 Salinivibrio sp. MA427 | reverse complement strand
CGTTTGGGTGAGTGCACCCGGGTAGCTGTTAAGCAGAATACCCGCTGGAATAGCGACTTCGAGCTGGTGCGGCGCGCGCTGAAGTGTCGGTCGCATCGAGAGAAGGACTTCGTTCATCAACAGATGTAGTTCAAAGTCGCGTCTGTGGTCACTGGTTTGATCCACCGCGAGTTGCTTAAAGGCACGAATTAATTCGGAGGCCCGTAACATATTACGTTCAATAATACGTGTCCCGTCTTCAACATGGTTGAGAAACTGATCGAGGTCGTCGCGGGTGATTGGCTGCTCGAGTTTGTGAACGAATTCGTGTTTGGTATCGAGTATCGAGGTGGAAGACATCCGGGCGTTACCGATGGGTGTATTCAACTCATGCGCCACGCCAGAGACCAACGAGCCGAGTGATGCCAACTTTTCATTCTGAACCAATTCCTCTTGAATCGCTTCGAGTCGTCTAAGTAGTGACTTAAGTTTTTCACCGTACGCGTTAACGGCTTGGCGCAATTCGCCTACCTCGTTCATCTTACCTACCGCCAACTCTTGGGTGGTTTCACCTTCAATGAGCTCTCGGATTTGCTGGGTGGTCTGTTGAATTTTACCTAATAGGTTGCGAGCGGTAATCGCGGCGATAATTCCCACAACGAGCAACAGCCCGCCAATGGCGAACATCAGGAACAGTCCCATGCTATCGGCAGCCGCTGTCATTTTGCTTTTGGGCACGACGAGACCGATCACCCAATCGGTTTGAGGGTATTTAATAATATGAACGTAAGCGGCTTCGTTTAGCACGCCGTCGTTCTTTATCGTGATCAGTTGACTATCTTGGAGAGATTGACTTGCCTGCAACGCTTCTTGTAGCCAAGGGAGCGCTTGCTCTAACTCGGTAACCGTTCGCAGCGTATTTCGATAAGGATTAAATCTTACCGCTACTTCGGGGAAGCTTATCGCTTTGTTATCAGCGTCCAAGGCGAACACATAGCCATCGTTTTCTTTGCCATAACGAGACAGAATGTCGGCAATGCCGCTCAGCTTCATGTCGACCGTTGCCACCCCAACAAAGCGATCGTTTTCTTTCATAGGCACGGTACAGGTAATCATGGATTCTTTGGTAAACGGGTCGATATAAGCGTTGGACCAACGGCAGCGATCGATAGGTGCTTGTTTTCCTGCTAGGTACCAGCGTTCATTATGGTAACCCTTGCCATCAGGGTTGTTGTAATCATCATAGTATTCCATATCGGGTCCTGTGCGGCCCCAAAAAAAACTACGTCGTTCTACGCCCGGTGTGAAGGTGTTGGGCTCCGGCCAGATCCCCCCACCGGCAATTGTGGGATCGCCATGATTGTTAAAGATCGGGGGAAAGAGGCTGCGGAATAGCGCTTCGTCTTTAGGAAGGTTGGTGCCCTTTAAGGCGATCGTACTGGTTAACAGTTCGATCTGTCCGAGTTTGGCATCGAGCAAGTCCAAGAGACCATGCTGGCTTATGGCGATTTTTTGGTGTCGCTGGTCAATCAGATCGGGCTTTACTTTCCATTCGACCACCGCAAAGATTGTGAGTAGCGCCATGACGAGAACAAGCGCGAGACCGAAAGCAATTTGGTGACGGATTGTTGGGGTAGGAGTGGGCATTGGAGATACATCCTTTCTTCTCGATTGGCTGCCGTGCGCACAGATCGCCTATTACTGCCAGTATTATCTAAGCTCAGCAATGATGATTAAGCCATCTCTCATCAGTGTAGCCCTCAGTGTGCATTTATGTGGTGAGAAAAAGCATATGTGAAAAAGTACACGTAATAAGCATATAAAAACCCCCTTAGCTATCCATCGCTAAGGGGGAGGCAGGGTTTTCGGTATTGCGAAATAAAGCGTGCGAGCTTTATTTGATATTGACGACCATCTTGCCGAAGTTACGGCCTTCTAGCACATCAATCAGTGCTTGCGGCGCTTGCTCAAAGCCATCCACCGCGTGTTCACGGTAATGAATTTGGCCTTCGCCGACCCATTTGGCCATATCATGCGCGAACTCAGGGTAGCGGTGCGCATAGTCATCAAAGATAATAAAACCTTTGATGGTTAAGCGCTTAACCAAGATGGTGCCCATCAACTGTGAGAGGCGATCTGGGCCATCGGGCAAGGCAGTGTTGTTGTACTGTGACACCAATCCACACACTGGAATGCGAGCACCGGTGTTGAGCAGTGGCATTACACCATCAAACACTTTGCCCCCGACGTTTTCAAAATAGATATCAATGCCTTGAGGGCAGGCTTCAGCGAGTTGCTCGGCAAAGTTGTCTGCTTTGTGGTCGATACAGGCGTCAACGTTGAGGTTTTCACGTGCGTATTGACATTTTTCTTCGCCACCGGCAATCGCTACTACGTGGCAACCTTTTAGCTTACCAATTTGCGCAACGGTTGCGCCGACGGGACCGGTTGCCGCCGCAACCACTAGGGTATCGCCTTCTTGGGGCTGGCCAATATCCAGTAAGCCCATGTAAGCGGTAAAGCCTGGCATCCCTAAGATACCGAGCGCGTAAGAAACCGGCGCCAGATCCGGATTGAGTTTGATCAGCGTATCGCCGTTTACAACTGAATGCGTTTCCCAACCTTTGTAAGCGAGTACCCAATCACCCGGGTGGTAATCGGCATGGTTAGACTCCAGCACTTTACCCACGGTAGCACCGACCATTAGGCCATCAATTGCCACCGGCTCGGCGTACGATTTTGCATCACTCATACGACCGCGCATGTATGGGTCGATAGATAAGTGGTGGTTTTCAATTAAAACGTCATGGTTGCCGAGAGCAGGAATATCCACTTCTTCTAAGCGAAAGTTCTCTGCAGTAGGCGCCCCTACGGGGCGCGATGCAAGAACAAAACGTTGGTTCATTGGTGATGACATGTGTGTCCTCCCTTATTCAGTACGGGAATTAAAGCGCGGCTTGCAGCACGCGGCGGCAAACATCCGGGGTCACATCGCCGTGCTCACCGAGCTGAGTCATGCCGTGCTGAGTTAAGCTTTCAATCAATGGTTCAATCGCGCTTTCGTCCAAGTCATAGTCGCTCATGCGTGTTTTCACGTTCATGCGCTCAAAGAAATCGCGGGTTTTCTCAATCGCTTGTTGAGCCTTTTCTGCTTCGCTGCCTTGCTCAATATGCCAGACACGCTCAGCAAATTGTGCGAGCTTGGCTTGTTTTTGCTCAAACTTCTCATTCAACATTGCCGGCAACACAACCGCGAGGGTTTGTGCATGGTCCAAACCATGTTGGGCAGTCAGCTCGTGACCAAGCATATGGGTTGACCAATCTTGTGGTACACCCACGCCAATCAAACCATTCAGCGCGAGAGTCGCGGTCCACATCAAGCTGGCACGGATGTTGTAATCTTCYGGKGTTTCCAGCGCTTGTGGGCCAAGCTCGAYSARGGTTTGTARYAGGCCTTCGGCGAATCKGTCTTGTACCGGYGCRTTRGCTGGRTARGTSAGGTATTGYTCMACCACGTGAACAAACGCATCAACGGCACCGTTGCCGACTTGACGGATAGGTAAGGTATAGGTTTTTACCGGATCCAATACTGAGAATTGTGGAAACACCAATTCGCTCATAAACGGCAATTTCGCTTGCATTGACTCGCGATTGACTACCGAGCCCTTGTTCATTTCTGAGCCAGTAGCAGGCAAGGTGAGCACGGTGCCAAATGGCAGTGCGGCTTCGATTTTGCTGCCCATGCTGGTGAGAATGTCCCATGCATCGCCATCGTATTTCGCTGCTGCTGCAACAAATTTGGTGCCGTCGATCACCGATCCACCGCCGACAGCGAGCAGATAGTCGTAGCCTTCTTCACGCACTTTTTCGACCGCTTTCATTAGCGTGTCGTAGCGTGGGTTAGGCTCAATACCACTGAACAGGCCAAATTGACGCTCGCCAAGTGCTTGTTCAACTTCACCTAAGGTGCCGGTTTTGCGTGCACTCTGGCCACCGAAAAGAACCAAAACTTTTGCTGCGGCTGGGATGAGCCGATCCAGCTCGGCAATTTTACCTTCGCCAAAAACGATACGTGTGGGATTGTAGAACTCAAAGTTGTTCATTGCTCATCCTTCCTTTTCATTGTTGTCAGTCAATCAGTTTTCTCGTTTGATTAGACCGGTCGTCTAGTTAACGTTTATTTAAAACCCGCCTTGGCGGGTCTTGTTGAAATGCTTGTTTTATCAAAAAACCGGAAATGAAATGCTCACTAGCACCTCATCGTTGTTCCTCTTATGCTGCGTTTGTTCGTTTGACTTTTATACTAGTCAGCCAAGCCGAGTTTTTGTTGCGTAATGGTCATCGCCTGCGCTAGATGGCTGTCATTACGGTGCAGTTTTGTTAACAGTGTTGCCCCTAACCATAGCTGGTAAAGCGTCGTCGCCGTGGTTAAGGCGTTGTCATGGTTAAAATTGCTTTCGTCGAGCGCGAGTGCACTCGCTAAGCTACCAATCAGTTTGTCGGTGCCATCACGCAACGCAAGCCGCATGGGCTCGGAAAGATCTGCCACCTCAGCGCTTAGCTTAACGACCAAGCAAGTTTGAACGGGATCCATACTGCAGTACTGGGCCTGCCAAAGGGTAAAGTAGCGATGAACTCGCGTAATAGGCGGCAGCGTAGTGTCTGACAGCAAACTGTTTACTTCCGCTAAATAACGCGAAAAATAGTGCTGCAATACCGCCTGACCAAATTGCTCTTTTGAAGCAAAATAATGGTAAAACGACCCTTTCGGGACGCCGGCTTGTTTCAGTATTGCGCTAAGACCCACACCACTAAAGCCAAACTGCGCCATTACATTAACACCCGTATCCAGCAAATGCTGGTGGGTAGCGTTGTGGCTGGTGTGTTCTAATGTGCTACTTGATTTCATGTGGTATAGCATAATGAAGATTAGACCGGTCGTCTAGTGTTGTGTGTGATTTTTTTATCAGGGGATACAGAAAGGGGATTTAACGCAACATCACCCAGCCTGAGTGATATTTCCCGTATTTTAAGTCCGAAAAGCACTAAGCTGTTGTGCATTGTCGGATTTCTCTTCTAATCTTGATGGTGAGAGAGAAAAGGCGTAAATACGCAGTAACGGAACGCGGGAGGGCCGATGAATGTACTATCTTGTCAGCATGTCAGTGAGTTGATCGATCAGTCGATTACGCTTATTGACGGAACAGATACTGAATATGCTATGACGCTTGTTCGTGTTGATACCCATCCTGGTCATGGCGATGAAGTAAACGACCATTACGTCGAGAATTTCAGTTTGGTATTAAAAGGTCCTGAAGACACGCGCTTTCCTCAGGGAAATTATTTGCTCAGTCATCCAGAGTTAGGAGAGCAGATCCTCCATATGCTACCTGTAGGTGATGCGACGTATACCATCACCATCAATACCCAAGCCTGAACAGCCATTCTTACTGCTGGTTAAATAACCGCCACTCAACCACTTAGCACTTTCTTTTGATAGATTAGTCGCGCAAATTAAGTAGAATAAAGCGGCTAAGCTAGCAGTAGGGAGGTTATATGTTTGCCTGGCTGAGTGGCTTATTTGAAAAAGAACAGCTGCAAGCGTCTGTCTGGGTGAGAGACATCGTGGCGAGTAATCCGAAAGGGAGCTACGCCAAATACAAAAATTACTATGATCGCCACATCAATCGGATCCTCAAAAGTTATCACAAGGATTTTCTCCGCTTTGAGAAGTTCGCGGTACGTAACTATAAGCACAGCGATCAATCCGTCTTTATGGCAGTTAAAGTCGCTAGCTATGCCTACCAGCTTGGGCAGTTAAAAGTGGCGGCTTGTATTACTGCTGCGGTGATTTCTACCTGCAACCGTGCTAAAAGAGGCGATGCACAAGTTCACCCCAAACTGTATCGCGCGACGATAGTGTTGCATAAAAAAATCCTAGAGACAGGTAAGACGACGAAAAAACAAAAAAGCGCAGAACCAGCTTGATAGGTCACAAGCTGGTGGCTTTTTGTGCATTTAATAAAAATGTCATAAACCTATTCAGCCCCCGCCAAATCTGAATAAGTGATGTCTGTCACGGTTTCTATTCCATCCCTATGAGTCAATTTGTTCTGGTCATTCATTCGCCACACTGATAGAGTCCCATCCCTCACACACCTTGTGAGCGAACTAATGCTTAAATCTACACAAAATAACGACCGACTTGTTGCCGTATTTACTATCGGCTTTGTCGCTGTATTTCTTGCCTTTGCCCTGTTTGACCTAAAACACTTTTCCTCTGTGATCCAGTCTCTATTCTCTGAGTCTGCCAACCTTTTTGGTTACTGGTGGCAGTGGCTAATGGTCATCAATTTCGTATTGGCGCTAGCTATTGGCGGCAGTAAATTTGGTAAATTGAAACTTGGCGCCACCGATACCGTCTCAATGAGCCGTTTCCGTTGGGTTGCGATGATCATGTGTACCCTGCTTGCCGGCGGTGGTGTCTTTTGGTCAGCGGCTGAGCCTATCTATCACTTCATGACGCCACCACCAGCACTGGGTGAGATGGAAGCGGGTGTGATGGAAACCGTCGCCCCTGCGTTAAGCCAAAGCTTTTTCCACTGGGGCTTCTTAGCCTGGGCGGTATTAGGCACCTTGGCGACGATTGTACTGATGTATGCGCACCACCAGGCAGGCGTACGCTTGCGTCCTCGTGCACTCTTGTACCCTTTGCTCGGTGACAAGCTAGAAAATCACTGGCTTGGCTCTGTGATCGACGCTTGTTCGATCATTGCCGTAGCTGCCGGAACCATTGGTCCAATTGGCTTCTTAGCAACCCAGTTGGGTTATAGCTTGGAAAGCTTTGTGGGCATTGAAAATACCATGCCGATGCAAATGCTGATCTTGGCTGCTGTCGTGGCTATTTATTCCATCTCTGCGTTTACCGGTATGGATAAAGGTTTGCAATGGCTGAGCCGTATGAACGTTATCGGCGCCGCAGTGTTACTTGGTGCGGTTATCGTGCTCGGTCCTACCGGCTTTATCTTTGAGCAATTTGGCTCGGGCTTTAGCTACTACCTGAACAACATGCATACTCTCGCACTGAATACCGATAATGGTGGCTGGAACGCATGGTGGACCTGGTTCTTCTGGGGCTGGTTTATTGGTTTTGCTCCGATGATGGCTATCTTCATTGCGCGCATTTCTAAAGGCCGTTCGATTCGTGAGCTAATTTTCGCTGTTGCGATTTGTGCCCCAATTGCCACTAACTTCTGGTTCTCAGTATTGGGCGGTACCGGTATCTTCTATGAGTTGCAATCACCCGGTAGTATTTCTGGTCCCATGGCGGATGCCGGCTTACCCGCGATTTTGATTGCGTCACTGTCACAGCTGCCTTACAGCGTGATTCTGATCCCAGCGTTTATGTTGCTTACCACGACGTTTGTGGCAACCACTGGCGATTCAATGGCGTATTCGATTGCGATGGCTGTGTCTGGTGATAACCAACCAACCCGTAAACATCGCCTGTTCTGGGCGATTGTGATGGGCGTGGTCGCTGGTGTGCTTCTGCTCGCCGGAGACGGTGGTTTGAACGCGCTCCAGTCGTTCATTGTGATCACTGCAGTGCCTGTGTCTTTCTTGATTGCATTTACCTTTATCACCGGCCCAATAGCCGTGATGCGGATGCAAAAAGAAAAAGAAGCGAACCTGGCGCTAGAGCCTGCGACGGCCAATTAATGGCGTCATACATAGCTTAAAGAAAAAGCGCCGAATGTCGGCGCTTTTTTTATATCTGGCCTTCCTCGGGAGGTGCTATTTAGGTTGCCACTGCCCGCTGGTGACCAGTTTATCCATTACCTTATCGACCGCCACTTTGGCTTTTGCGACGATATCGTCCACTTCATTGGGTGTCACCACCAGTGGGGGCGCAAAGCCGAGAATATCGCCATGTGGCATCGCACGCGCAATTAGCCCTTGCTCTAAACACGCAGCCGCCACTTGTGGCCCCACTTTTAGGCTGGGATCAAAGTGACTGCGATGGGCGCGGTCAGGCGAGAACTCCAGCGCATGCAGTAACCCCACTCCGCGGCTATCGCCAATTAATGGGTGATCGGCAAAGGCGGCTTTCATTTTCATTTGCAGATATTCGCCCGTGGTTGCGGCGTTCTGAGTCAGATTCTCGCGCTCAATGATATCAAGATTACACAGTGCTGCCGCGGCGCCCAATGGATGCCCAGAGTAGGTATAGCCATGACCAATGGCGCCCCACGTATCGGTACCATCTTCAAGCACCTCCCAGACGCGATGCCCAACCATTACCCCAGACAGTGGCTGATACGCAGACGTTAACCCTTTGGCGACTGTGATAAGATCGGGTTTCATGTCGTAATAAATCGAGCCAAAATCACTGCCAATTCGGCCAAAGCCACACACTACTTCATCGGCGATCAGCAGTACGTCATATTTATCCAGCACTTTACGAATGGCCGCCCAGTAGCCCTCGGGGGGCGGTACGATACCACCGGTGCCGAGTACAGGTTCGGCAATCATGGCGGCGACGGTATCGGGGCCTTCAGCCAAGATCATTTTTTCCAGTTCATCCGCGCAGTGTTGTGCGAACTCTGGCTCTGTCATACCACTGTCTTCACGGCGATAGTAGTAGGGCGCCATCGTGTGTTTGATGCGTTCAATTGGTAAATCAAAGTGCGCATGGAACAAAGGCAGGCCGGTTAGTGAGCCGGACGCCACGCTAGAGCCATGGTAGCCCCGGTCGCGTGAGATAATTTTCTTTTTCTCGGGTTTACCGCGGGCGTTATTGTAATACCAAACAATTTTAAGCTGGGTTTCATTGGCATCACTCCCCGACATACCGTAGTACACCTTACTCATGCCAGGCGCCATGTTGATTAAGCGGTCTGATAAGGTTACCAAGGCCTCATTGGTGTGGCCAACATAGGTATGATAGTAGGCGAGCTTTTTCGCTTGCTCGTAGATGGCTTCTGCCATTTCTTCACGGCCATAGCCGATATTCACGCAATACAAGCCCGCGAAGCCGTCAATCAGCTCAACGCCTTCAGAATCGGTGATCCGGATCCCTTTACCTGACGCGATCACTCGGCCAGGCATTTCGCCATGCGCATACTGCTTGAGGTGCGTAGAGGGATGGAACACGGTATTTCTGTCTTTTTCTAGCAACGCTTTTGTTCCTGGACNGTCTCCTTATCCGTCAGCAAACCTGAATTAACTGCCGCTTACCGTGGGTAGGCCACCTAAACAGTAGTATTTGATTTCACTAAATTCGTCGATGCCGTAACGGCTTCCTTCTCGGCCTAAGCCCGACTGCTTGACGCCACCAAATGGAATCGGGTGGCCGGTCATTTTCACTGAATTGACACTGACCATCCCGACTTCTAAGCCGCGCAGACAGCGCCAAATATCTCGAATATCATGGCCATACACATACGCTGATAAGCCATATTCGGTATCGTTGCCCATGGCGATGGCTTCGTCTAAGTCATCGTAGGCAATCACAGCTGCGACGGGACAGAAAGTTTCTTCTTGATAGACCAACATCTCCGACGTCACCTTGGTGATAAGCGTAGGCGCAAAGAAGTTCTCACCCAGGTTGGGATTTAATTTGCCGCCCATCACAGTTGCCCCTTTGGCAATGGCATCATCGACGAGCGATTGCGCTTTCTCGACCGCACGGCGTGAAATTAATGGGCCAATGTCTGTGCTTGGCAATAGACCATTCCCCACTTCGAGTTCATCCATCAGTGCGGCAAAGGCATCGACGAACGCTTGATGTTTGTCACGTGGCACTAAAATTTTATTCGCCGCCAGGCAATCTTGGCCTGACGTTTGGAATTTTGCATCGATAGCGGCGCGAGCGGCTTGTTGAATATCCATATCAGGCAGCACGATAAAAGGCGCATTTCCCCCAAGCTCCATGGCGCATTTTTTTACGGTTTGGGCGCTTTGTTCTAGCAGTAGCCGGCCAACACGGGTAGAGCCGGTAAAGCTGAGCGCTTTGACTTTTTCACTTTGACACAATTGTGCTGAGACCATGGGAGGATCGCCTAAAATGACATTAAACACGCCGGCAGGGATCCCCGCACGCTCTGCAAGCTCGGCCAATGCGAGTGCAGAGAAGGGCGTTTCTTCTGCGGGTTTAACTATCACGCTGCAGCCAATGGCGAGTGCGGCAGCGGCTTTGCGCGTGATCATGGCATTGGGAAAGTTCCATGGCGTGATCAACGCCGCAACACCGATGGGCTCACGCAATGTGGCTAGATGTGCGTTGGGGATATGGCTAGGCATGGTGTCGCCATATACCCGCTTAGCCTCTTCAGCAAACCAGTGAATGAATGAGGCCCCGTACTCCACCTCGCCCTCGGCATCGCGCAAGGTTTTGCCTTGTTCGAGCACCATGAGGTGAGCAAGATCGTGTTGATTTTCCATAATTAGATCGTGCCACCGCATTAGCCGTTTTGCCCGCGTTTCAGCTGACTCGGCGCGCCACAGGTGAAACGCCGCTTCGGCATCATCAATGGTTTGGTTCACTTGTGCGGCACTCAAGGCAGCGGTATAGCCCAACACTTCGCCGGTTGCGGGGTTTAAAACTGGCGTATCGGACTCGCCATTGACCCATTTGCCATTGCAATACGCCAGTTGCCGAAATAGGCGCTGATCGTCAAGATACGCGAGCACATCGGCGCTTGCTTTACCGGTCGCATCGTGACGTAGTGTATTGGCCGCTGATCCTGTGTAGTGAAGATCACGTGATTGGAATACGGTCATACTCCCTCCTCTGACAAAATCGCCACGCTGCCTATCAGCGTTTGCTTACTCTTACTGTATGCAACTTATCGAAAAGAGGTTTTTTGTTAGACGACGATAAAACGGTGTTTTTTTCTGAACCCTACCTTTTACCGAATAAAATTTTCTGCAGGCTTATCCATTCGCGGCGGTGTCAGGAGCCTCGAGCGGGAGCGTGAGGGCGGGACGTTTCACTTGTTTGGTGACGATATAGGTGTAGTACTGTTTGATACCAAGATCATCAGTAAGCCAACGGTCAATCAAGCGTTGATAGTAGTCGATATCGGTGACGCCAAGGCGGACGATATAGTCAATCCCGCCACCTGTGGCCCAGCATTCTTTGACATCGTCACAAGCTTGCATGGCGCGCTCAAAGCGTTGAAAGCTCTGCACATCATGTTGGCCGAGGGTGATTTCAACTAATACGGTATTGAGCTTGATCACGGCATCAGGGTTAATACGCGCGCCGTAGCCTTCAATGACGCCCGCTTGCTCGAGCCGTTTTACTCTTTCCCAACAAGGGCTTACGGATAGGTTGATGGCGTGCGCGAGGTTCGACTTGGTGATGCGCCCATCTTGCTGCAGTATGTGTAGGATTTTGATGTCAAATTTGTCGAGCTTCATCTCACCTCCGTCATACAGGTTCGGCAATGACTGCAAAGGTATCACCGATATAAATCCGCCCGAGATGGCGTTTGGCCAGTAAAATGCCATCGCGTTCGGCATAGTAGGGAACGGGTTCGGTGCCAGTACGCTCGATATTATGCACTTTACCAATCAAATCCCCTTGCTTGATGGTATCGCCCAAGTGTACACAGAACTCAATAATGCCGGCATGCTCACTTTGTACATAGCAGTGTTTATCGGGTAGTTCGAGCTTGACGGGCGTAGCCGGTGGATGGCGATAGTCGTCTTGTAAAATACCTGAAAACACTAAAAAATTATGAATGCCGCGTTGGGTAATCGCGATCGATTCAGGTGTACTGGTGCCGCCGCCACCCAGCTCGGTGGTAACAAACACTTTGCCTTGTTGCTCGACGGCAGTGTCGTACATGCTGGTGGCGTCCATTTCGGTGGTTTGCACTTGATACGGCGCGCCAAACAGGCGAGCCCCCTCGGCACAGGCATCGGCTTGTTGCAGGTTTTCTAACCGATGTGAGGCAGCATAGGGAATAAGATCTAAGGTTTTACCGCCTGAGTGAATATCTAAGGCGGTATCACATTGCGGGATCAAATAACGGGTAAAATAGTCCGCAATTTGCTCGGTGACACTGCCGGTCGGGGAGCCTGGGAAGGTACGGTTCATGTTGCCTTGATCCCAAGGTGAGGTGCGTGTGCCTGCTGTTACCGCAGGGGCATTCATCATGGGTAAAATAATCACCCGACCTTTAATGTTGCTTGGTATAAGCTGATGGCATGTATTGAGTAATGCTGTAATACCTTCATACTCATCCCCGTGGTTACCGCCAGTGAGCAACGCGGTTTTACCTTCACCATTTTTAATCACGGTAATGGGAATCGTCACACAGCCCCAAGCGGATTGATCGTGGGAATGGGGCAGTTTGAGAAATCCATGTTGTACACCGTCCGCGTGAAAATCGACTGTGGCTTCAATGGCTGTTGGCTCCATAACTGCTCCTTGCTATAACCGTTCTCACTCTCGCTGCAGTCTTGGGCGTGGCGACCGCTTTTGGTATGTATTGACGTTTTTCACCGTTGGCGGCCTAGGTGCCAAGCCTATAAGAGTGATTTTAAATCATGATGTTATGAGTGTAGCACCTATCCACGAAACGCCAGTGTTTTACAACTAATGTTTTACAAATAGCTGCCGTGGCAAGTCACACAAGGTTTGTGCCCCTTCTTGAGTGATAATGATGCTCTCGGTCGTTTCTATCCCCCAATCTTTCATCCAAAGCCCAGGCATGAAGTGGAAGGTCATGCCTTCGCGCAGGATCGTTTGATCGCTCGGGCGCAAGCTCATGGTGCGCTCGCCCCAGTCAGGGGGATAACTTAGCCCGATAGGGTAGCCACAGCGCGCCCCTTCACGATCGAACCCGTACCGCAATAGCGCGTCGTTAAGGGCATTGGCAATGTCGCCACAGGTATTACCCGGTTTGGCAACCGCGAGACCAGCTTCAAGTCCTGCTTGTAGCGCTTCATCGGCGCGTTTGAACTCATCGCCAGGTTCACCCAAAAAGATGGTGCGTGACAACGGGCAGTGATAGCGACGATGCACGCCAGCGATTTCAAAAAATGTTCCCTCACCACGCTTAAATGGGCGGTCATCCCAGGTTAAGTGAGGCGCTGCCGCATCGCCGCCAGATGGCAACATAGGCACAATGGCAGCGTAATCGCCAAAGTGACCATCATGACCGACGACCGCGTGTTTATTTATTTCGGCTACCAATAAATGTTTGGGCAAGCCGGGTTCTATCATCTCAAAGGCCACGCGGTGCATATTCTCCACAATACGTGCAGCGGTGTGCATATACGTGAGTTCTTGATTAGATTTGACCGCGCGACACCAGTTAACTAGCCCGGTGGTGTCCACCAGGGTTGCCATCGGTAGATTTTCTTTGAGAGATTCGAACGCGGTGGCACTGAAGTAATAATTATCTTTTTCTACCCCAATCCGGCCGCGATCCCAGTAGTTTTCTGCCAGGACATAATTGCAAAGGTACTCCATAGGGTGGAGCGGTGGATTCATGACATAGTGGTCAGGGTAATAGGTGATGCATTCAGCGCTCATGTAAACAGTCCGCAGCGCACCATTGGCGTCTTGGATACGACCAAACCATAACGGATCGCCGGTCGAACCAATCACGACACACTGGGGCACATAAAAAGACCAGCCATCATAGCCTGTCAGCCACGCCATATTCGATGGATCGTGTAC
>NZ_MUFH01000086.1:0-9295 GCF_001996115.1 Salinivibrio sp. MA427 | reverse complement strand
CTCTATACTTGCTGATCTGACGCGCGCACCACCCGGTTTCGCCCGTCACGCTTGGCGCGGTAAAGTGCCTGGTCAGCCTTTTCCAGCAATGCTTCGGCCGTGTCTTTCGGAAACTGATGGTTATCTGCCACGCCTGCTGAGAGGGTACAGGTAAACGATTCGCCATCGCTCGCAAATTTAATGCCCGCAAAATCTTCCCGCAAGCGGTTCACCAGCTTGTGGGCATGGTCGGCATTACAATCCGGCAACACCAGTGTGAACTCCTCGCCACCGTAACGGCCCAGCTTGTCAGTGGTCCGGCAATGCTGGCGAAGCAGCGTGCCCACTGCGGCGATCACAGTGTCACCCACCGCGTGACCGTAGGTATCGTTGACGGCTTTGAAATGATCGATATCCAACATCACGACACTGAAGGTTTGCGGGCGCCGCTGGGCTAACTGCCATTGCATCTGCACTGCTTCCTTGATGCTGGCATGCTTCAGCAAACCGGTCAGGCCGTCTCGATTTCGGGTTCGTTCCAGTTCGCGCAAGCGCCGGATTCTGGCCGCACATAATCGGACCAAAAGGTCCATGTCGACGGGTTTTTCCAGAAACGCGTCTCCGCCCCTCAGCAGAGCCTGGTTGCGCAGCTCCCGGTTAGACTCCGCGGACAGGTAGATGATGGGTAAATGTGCCCAACGAGCTGTTTGCGAAAGCAGTGCGGCAAGCTCCGCACCGGTCACATGTGGCAACCACAGGTCCATCAGAACAAGCTCGGGGTTAAATTCGCTGACGGTTTCGAACAGCTGTTCGGTCTTCTCGAGTACCGCTACCTGCATTCCCTTCTCTTCAAGGATAGACTTACAGTAACTCGCAAGCTCCCGATCGTCTTCTATGATAAGAACCCGCCCGGGTTTAGAGTCCTCAGTCCGAATAACCTGGGAGATGTGTGAAGCAAGTTTGGTCATATCCAAGGGTTTGACAAAATACCCCAGAGCGCCCGCGCGCAGAGCTTCCAGCTTCGCACTGAAGCTATCCTCAGCACCGGTAAAGAATATCGGGCATTGAAAACCGTCTAGCAGGGATTGCCAAAAGTCTTGGGCTTCGGACTCTTCGCACTGAACGGCATGGTGATCAATCAGCAATAAATCTGGCTCCGGGTTATCGGTTATTTTAAGGGCGTCGGCATCGTCCAGGTGATAAACACGGAAGCCAAAACTTGTCAGTTGCGACAGGGCATAACTGGCAAGCAGATGATCACGCTCTACCAGCCATAGGCAAGGAGAGTCTGCAGCAATAGCTTGAGGGCTGGTTTCAATCGCTTCTTCGCTCTGCCCATGCCTGTCGGCCGCATGAGCTTCCCTCAGTTCAGACAACCACCTGACGGGAACGGCTACTTCGTCGGAAGATTCTGACAGTTTTTTTGCCACTATTGTTTCAAGCTCTCGGGCTTTCTCGCCGAGCGAGTGAAAACCAAAGGTTCCGGCAGCACCCGCCAGCGTGTGCAACGCCGAATGCAATTCACTTAGCGCGTTATCACAAGAGGGATGCCTTTTCAAACGGGAAGACAGAGTTTCAATCCGCTTGAATTCGGACTCCAAACGTTCTGCGTAAGCCGCTTTTAACTTTTCAATATGGCTGAGCGAACGACTGATAAGGGACTGCTCAGCCATCGAACCGCTCCCAGATCATTTGTATATCATCCGCCAGAGTCATGGGATCGAAGGGTTTTGATATCACCTCTGCGACGCCCATGTTTTTATAACGTTCCAATTC
The DNA here is from genome assembly GCF_001996115.1 of Salinivibrio sp. MA427. Lineage (NCBI taxonomy): Bacteria > Pseudomonadati > Pseudomonadota > Gammaproteobacteria > Vibrionales > Vibrionaceae > Salinivibrio > Salinivibrio sp. MA427. The sequence goes on along the minus strand of NZ_MUFH01000086.1, from coordinate 7,540 downwards.
CTCCGGGTGAACTTTAGCCGTCATAAACACAACCAGGGTGGCTTCCGTTATGGCCCCCTGTTCTTTGAGCGCGGTCAGCGTCTCCGTGCCATCCATGCCAGGCATCATGACATCCAGCAGAATCATTTGCGGTTCAAATGCCGGGATCTCCCGCAGTGCGACTTCGCCGGATTCACAGATTTTCAACGTAAACCCACCCACGTCTTCCAGGGCGAGGGCGGCAATCTCACGGATGTCTGGGTCGTCCTCGACGTAAGCGACCTTTTGCAATGTGCTCATTCTTTGGGATCCTAAGTGGCTATTTTATGGCGCTTCGTATAATGCAGCTTCTAGCAACTCGCTCTAAAGCTTTTATGCATATAGTATAGCCCATCCAGCCTTTTTCTCTACTCTAAGGGTCATGGAAAACCCCCTCGCCCTATGAACGTCTTGCCCGCACTCCGACTACTATGAGCTGATCCGAATYCCGGCCCGCCGTCGTTGGCCTCGCAAATCAAGCTTGGCATCCCTACCCGGTTCTTCGGGAGCGAGCCCGGCTCTCTCAAGCCCTCAACACATCTATTCCCACATGTCACAGCTCGGCACCCCACTAGCCCTCCGCAGCCTAACCGTACCAACTTCAATGTGATCACACCCTCTTGCTATCAGCGCCTGCTCGGCAGCGACGAGCAGTTGACGCACCAACGTCATATCACGGAATGGTTCGTCAACAATAATGGTGCTAATGCGCCCCATGTGGCCTGATAAACCTAATTGTGGGATCACCTGACAAACCACCACACCCGCCACCAAGCCGCAAAGCTCAGCCACGCTGACTGACACCAAGTCTTTATTAAGTAAGTGCCTGATATAGCGAAGAATCTGACGCTTGTCTACGCTATCTGACTGGCAAAGTGCGCAGAGTTGGCTAATGGTATCGATGTCTTTATCAATGGCTTGTCTTATCATTATCGTCTTCCTTGTTTGGGTTACCCCACCCGCAGACTGCTGGCTCAATCTACCGATGAGGCGTTATGTTGTAAAAAGCGCGGGGATGGGTGACTAACGCTGAGCGGTTGGCGTATCCGCCATACGGCTTACCGTCACACGACGGTCAAAGAAAAAGCCCTCATTGTTGGCTTGATCGGCCAGTGGCTGACTGTCGCCATAGGCAATCGTCTCTAACTGATTCGCGCTAACCCCGACTGACACCAAGTAATCTCTTACCGCCTGTACACGGCGCTCAGACAGATCTTGATTGTAAGATTGACGACCGCGCGGGTCTGCATAACCGGCTAATTGCCACTGTGCCTCGGGCATTTGTTGGATAAAATTCGCTAATTCATCCAGCTGAATCATAAAGTGAGGTGCAATCTCAGCCGAGCTGGTTCGAAACTGAATATTCATCGCCAAGTCTATGTCCTCAATAGAATGTTGCTCTGCACGCAGGCGGGCAAGCTCTAACTGCGCCTCATTATATTTTTGCGTGACAAGGCTCAGTTGCGTATTTTTCGCATTCATGGTTTCAATCGTATCTTGCTGCTCAGTCGCAAGGGTTTCAAAACTCGCATTTTGCCCCATCACTGTGCCTATGATGGCGCCAGCCACCGCACCGACCGGTCCTGCGACCACTGCACCAGCAATAGCACCGCTGCCCATACCGATCAATTCTGGCTTTTTGTCTCGCTCGACTTGCGTGGCGGCCATGCCTTGTGGTGTTGCAACAACAAACATAGAAACCGCAAATACAGAATGTGTGAGTGCTTTTTTAATATCCATAGTGTTCTCGTCCTCGAAAGAGTGGGTGTTGTGCCGTGCTGGCAGTGAGGACATTAAAACAAGTAGATCAGGCAATTTACGGCTATAAAAATGGCAATGTGACGATCAATAATGGCAAAAATATGGCAATTGCGCGGAATCCGGCAAAAGGGGTTTTCTCTGCGCTGAGTTTGGGTATAGTCACTGCAACACTCGTGACCTATCCCGTACCATGAAGCAGATAGCAATTGTTGAAGATGAAGCCGCCATTCGCGATAACTATGCCGATGTGATTCGTCGCCAAGGCTATCAGGTTAATACCTACGCCGATCGTCCATCAGCCCAAACCGCTTTTGAGCAGCGGCTACCTGATTTAGCCATTATTGATATTGGTTTAGGCAATGAAATTGATGGCGGCTTTGCGCTATGCCAAGCATTACGCGCACTATCAGCGAACGTGCCCATTATTTTTCTGACCGCGCGTGATAGTGATATCGATACCGTGGTGGGATTGCGGATGGGAGCAGACGATTATTTAACCAAAGATGTGTCGCTCCCGCATTTGATGGCGCGCATTGCCGCTTTGTTTCGCCGTAGCGATCTCTTAGCACAAGCACCGTCGACAGAAGATAAACGCTTGCAATCTGGGCCACTCTATCTCGATCTTGATCGTATGCGTGTGTACTGGCATGACCAGCTGATTGATCTTACCGTGACTGAATTTTGGATGGTCCATGCCCTGGTTAAACGCCCGGGACACGTGAAGAGCCGACAAGCCTTAATGGATGAGGCACATGCTGTTGTGGATGACAGTACCATTACCTCGCACATTAAGCGGATTCGGAAGAAGTTCATGGCTATTGATAACCAGTTTGACTGTATTCGAACGGTCTATGGCATGGGGTATCGCTGGGATGAGGCACCAATATAATGGCAAGATGGCGTCGGCTGACTCAAGGTTTATGGCCTTATTTGGTCGGGATCCGGACTAAAATTGTCGTGCTCTCTAGCTTTTTATTGCTCTTGCCTTACCTGGGTTATCAATATGTCTGGGAGATGGAAAGCGTCTTACGTCAGGGCCAAGAACAAACTCTGATGGGCACAGCTCGCGCATTTGCAATGGGGATGAACGACCGACCAGCACTTTTCACTCATCGTCACTCACCAACGCGCCTCGATCCAGGTAAAGATTTGCATGCTTTTCGGCTTACCCACCCCATTACTCTGGATGGTGATCTACGCGAGTGGCAACGCTATCAGCAGCATCAGCGCAACTATCAGCGTGACGGGTTAATTTTCAATCAACGCCCCTATCACAGCGAGCAGCTATCCCTGTCGGTACTGACAGCAAGCAATGATCACGCCGTCTACTTAGCGCTCGATATTGTCGATGCGACCCCCACCCCTTCGCAAGATCAGAGCGATCTCACCAGTCAGGATCATCTTATTGTTGCCCTAACCTCTCCTCAAGGCGCGTTTTACCGCGTGGCCCTCAGCCAAGATCCGCGCTCACGCGATGCTCATGTGACACATTTAGCAAGTGGATTGCCTGTAAAGTCCAATCAACATGAAACTGAGGGGCCGACGCAACCTTTACCCATTGCCGCCAAATGGCGTACGACAGACACTGGCTATCAGGTTGAGATAAAACTTCCATCAGATTGGGTGGGTCAACAACTCGGGCTGGCCTACTACGATCTGGACGATAGTTTCGAGCGCCCATTACGTGCCATTATTGGCACAGCCTCCACACGCACACCGACGTCACTTGGCAGTTTTATGACCCCCTCTGCCGCGATTCAAACCCTTATTGAACGCATGAATAATGACGCGTCGCGCGTTTGGGTCGTAGATACACATAGCCGAGTGCTTGCTAAAGATGGCGATATCCAAACCTCAAACGGTGTCTGGCAGTCATCATCAGCGCCACAAACGCGCCACGGATTGATTGCTTGGCTTACCGATACACTGCTCCGCGCTTGGTACGATCGCTTGCTAGTGACACCACCTGATCATTTTATCGATGCGATGCAACAAGCTTCTATTTACAAAGGTGTACAGGCACAGCAGGCACTACAAGGGCGCCCTTATGCAGGGTGGCGCAGTTCGGATGATGGCCAAGCCATGATTCTCTCCGCCGCCTATCCCATTTGGCTCAACAATGACGTCGCGGGCGCGGTGATCGTTGAAGAAACCACCAATGGCATTCGCAGTTTACGTAATGACGCTCTCGAAACGCTTTTCTCGGTGATGCTCGCGGTGATCTGCACGGGCGTTTTATTGCTGTTGTTATTTGGCTCGCACATTGCTAAGCGTTTACGTCGCTTACAACATGAAGCGGATCACGCCATTGACAGCCAAGGACGCGTCACAGGCGCCATCACAACCGCAGACAGCCAAGATGAAATTGGTCGCCTGTCACGCACCATGGCCGATATGGTCGGACGCATTGCTGGCTATAATCAGTATCTAGAAAAAATGGCCTCGCGCCTGTCCCATGAGTTACGCACGCCCATTGCCGTCGTACGATCCTCGCTTGAAAATATGGCGTACACCCAAACCGATCCCAGCCAGCTTACTTATATCAATCGCGCTCAAGATGGGGTTCAACGCCTTGCCGGCATTTTATCAACCCTGACCGAAGCGACGCGTCTAGAACAAAGCTTTGACAACGCCGATAAAGAGCCTGTTAACCTCAATGCACTGCTAGACGGATGCACTCAAGGGTATCGACTGGCGTATCCAGAAAAGACGTTCGCGCTGACGCTCCCTGAACAGATCATCACGCTTGAAGGTGTCCCCGATTATTTGGCGCAGTTGCTCGACAAATTGATCGCCAACGCGGTGGAATTTGACGACGGTGCGGCGCCCATTACGCTTGCGCTTAGCGTGCATGCTGACAAAGTGATCATGACCGTCACTAATACCGGGCCACTGCTCCCGAGTGATATGCGCACACAGCTCTTTCACTCTATGGTGAGTGTTCGGCCCGCTCATCACGGCGCCGATAAACCTCATCTCGGTTTAGGCCTCTATATCGCGCGTCTTATTGCCGATTTTCATCAAGCTCAACTCACCGCGGCTCACCGTCCGCAACAAGACGGCGTGACACTGTCACTCACATGGTCAATCACACAGATAACAATCCATTGATTGATCTAAAACGCATTGGCCCCAATACTGAACCGAACAACCTCATCGCGATCAGAGCCAATTCATTAGCCTGGTGGCGAATAAATCTCCTACCGATAAAGCAAGGAGCAACGATGATTGAATTCTATTCTGCTGCAACCCCGAACGGTCAAAAGGTCGCAATTGCACTGGAAGAAATGGGATTGGCCTATCAGCTCCATCCCATTGATTTAATGGCTAACGAACAAAAACAACCTGACTTTCTCGCCATTAATCCCAATGGGCGTATTCCTGCGATTGTCGATAAAAGTCATGGCGATTTTCCAGTCTTTGAGTCTGGGGCAATTTTGCTTTATCTCGCGGAAAAAACAGGGCAGTTTTTACCTGAAGATCCTAAGGCGCGCTCACAAGCGATACAGTGGTTGATGTTTCAAATGGGGGGCGTTGGACCCATGATGGGGCAAGCGAATGTCTTCTATCGTTATTTCCCAGAGAACATCCCCGCAGCCATTGAACGCTATCAAAAAGAGGGGCGCCGCCTGCTTGAGGTTGTTGACCATCAGTTGCAACGTCACTCTTACCTTGCCGGTGATAGCTATACGATCGCTGATATGGCCACGTGGCCTTGGGCAAGAATTCATGCATGGAGTGGTATTGATGTCACTGGACTGGACGCGTTAAAAGCCTGGATCGATAAACTGGCTGAACGCCCAGCGTGCCAAACCGCGTTAGTCACCCCAGCGTCCGCCGAAGCCAGTGATGAAGAGCGTGCCCAGCAAGCCAGAGGCATGGTGACACGTTAAACAACGCGATATACTCAAAATAAAGAGCCATAACAAGGTAACGGGTAGCCAACCGGGCTGTCCGTTACCTTCCCGTGATAGGTTAAGGAGCGTCTGTGTTAACCCCGTGTATTGGTCATTGTCGTCGTGAAGACGATGTCTGTGTCGGCTGTAAGCGCACACTCGATGAAATCATCAACTGGGGCAAAATGACTGACGACGAACGTGCGGCAATTATGGCTCAGCTCTCACAAAGGCCTGATCCACAACGGCCAGAACCTGCTCGTCGCTCAAGAAACCCGTTCAAGCGTCGTATCATCTGATGGCGCCAGCGGCTTACGGTATTCGATAATCACCGTATGGCCCTCGTAGTAAACCGCTTCAATATCACCATCAACAACGACTTTGTTGGTAACTAATACGTCTTGGCTAACTTGCTCACGATTACGTAAGCTGGGCAAAATTTTGTTTGGCTCAACGCCCATGACATGACAAAAGGCGAATACAAACCGGCTCTCTAGTACACCATCACCATGGATACTGCGAGAAAACGTTAGGTGGCTCACTTCCAACTTTTTTGCCATTTCGCTTTGTGTGATCCGTGCTTTGGCTTTGTAAGACATCCAAGTTTGGTGCAGAGCTTGTCTGTCTTGCTCGTCAAACGTCATTCTGTTTTCCAGTCGGTATACAATACATGGCGACCAGCGTAACAGACACATAGATTATAATGTCAGTACCTCGTTAATCGCGGGTAAATCTTGCCGAGCACACCCTGCTCGGTTAGGATCGATTCATTCCGATTACCATGAGAACGTACTAATGGATATCAACTTAGCCAACCTTCCAGCTGACGAAAAACAAAAAATAGAGCTTGATAAACAAGCTGCGTATGCCGTCTGGAAAGTGGTGAATAACCAAGCGCCACAAAGCCTTTACGAACAAGAAGCCAATGTTTTGGTGGATTGGCAACGTGATGTCTATTTATCATCTGTTAACAAGTATCGCGCTCAACCTGAGGCCTTTATTATCCCTGAAACAGCGACCGATACGACCGAGCGCTGAAACCGTACTTCACTCACACTTACCGTGATCAACGTTTTACACACTCAGGCACCAAACACGGTGAGTTGGTGCCGAACCGCACTCAGCCTGCAAATACGATAACGTTTGTCCTCCTCTCTACCACACGTACCGTTTTAAACCATCTTCTTCTGTCTTATTTTCATGACTCACTCAAGGCTAAAATGACGCTAGATTGTCATACATTTTTTGTTTTTTAAGTTGGCAAAATCGTAGAACCCACTCTAGTGTTATTCTTATCAAGAAATCTTCTTTGTTTATGAAGCAACTTGTACTGACAGTCTTTTAAAAGAAAATGACAATCTTGTAAAAGAAAGTGTTGGCTGGGTGACTCCTTGGTGGTCTTATCATAACCGCATAAAAAAGCGGGCAATAGGTTCCTACCTTGCAAGGAATTCACCCTTACTTTTTAGACAGTTTACTGCACGCTCAGTAAGGGGTAATCGCTATGACCTTAGGGTTTAAATCTCGCATTATTTTGGGAGTGGGTTTGCTTGTGACCCTCTCTCTGGTCGTCCTCGGTTCGCTGAATGCGATGTCATTACGTGACAACATGGTCAGTGCCCTGGTGAAACAAACGCAAAATAAGGTCGATCACCATGTGCTTGAATTAGAGCAATTAGTTCAATCCCAACTCAACGCGGTTGAAAAAGGCGCCGGGCACTTTGCCAGAAATTTGACCGAATCAGAGAATGTTGCCCAAGTACGGATGCTTGCCGATACGGCAGGTATCGCTAATGTGATTATGACTTACGAGAGTGGCCGTTCGTATATGTCAAATCACTCAAGCGACGGGATTACCACCAATG
>NZ_MUFH01000085.1:0-9364 GCF_001996115.1 Salinivibrio sp. MA427 | reverse complement strand
TGATTGAGGAGCTGGATTTAAGTATTGCGCTAGAAGAAGTCGATATTCGTCATAGCCATCGTGACGCACAAGCCATCGCTGAGCGTTGTCCGATGCAACAAACCCCCGTTTTAGAAGACGGCCCGAATAGCGTGTGGGAGTCACATACCATATTGCGCTACCTCGTTGCTTGTTATGGTAACAAAATGTGGTATCCGGATTGTGCGTTTCAACGATCATGTTATGAACGCTGGATGGACTGGTGTCTCTCCTCATTCCAACCCGTTATTAAAAGGGCGTTATTCTCTTCAGCCTCTGACCACCCACATGCTATGTCTTCACAAGCTATGTCATCACGAGAAAAGGCGCTAGAGCAGTGTCGTTATCATCTGGAACGAATCGATGAGGTACTGGCGGAGCAAAAATATCTCGCATCAGATCGCATAACATTGGCTGATATTGCGATAGGAAGTTTGATCCATAGCTTGCATAATGAGGCGTCTTTAACCTTGCCACCTAATATCTCTCGCTGGTATCAGCAGTTAGCTGATTTGCCAGGCTATCAGCGTTGGATCATGCAAGCAGAGTCGACTCTGCCTGCATAATACAAGCCTTAACACTGTCTTTGTTACAGTGTTTTTAGGGGGCCGACCACGCATAACGCATTCTGGTAGCCGGGTTGCTGCTCAACTTGCTCCAGATAGCGAAAAATGTTGGCGTGATGTTCGGTATGAAGCTGTGGGCGCGCTGCCAATAATGGAAAACTCATTTGAATATCGGCCGCTGTGATTTGGTCCCCACAGAGCCATTTATGATGCGCTAAATGATTATCTATCATAGCGAAATGGTCGTGTAACTGCGGCGTCAGGAACTGCTGCTTCACACCATCCATCAGCTTCCGGGCTAGGGGCCGAATAAAAAATGGCATGGGAGATTCTGGAATTTTACTGAATATCAGAGACATCACCAATGGTGGCATCAGAGAGCCTTCGGCATAATGCATCCAGTATCGATAGAGGCTCTTCTCTGTTTTTGTTTCAGGTATTAAGCTGCCATCCCCGTATGTATCTAACAAATATTCAATGATTGCGCCAGATTCCGCAATCACAATGTCCCCGTCTTCGATCACGGGCGCTTTCCCCAAGCTGTGTATTTGTTTCAACTCACGCGGTGCGAGTTTGGTTTTTGGGTCACGCTGGTGGCGAACCAACTGATATGGAACCGCCAAAGACTCCAATAACCAAACAATACGCTGAGACCGCGATTGCTCTAAATGATGTAAAGTAATCATATCGGACCGTTTTAGACTGTAATTTAAAAACTAGGCTCGGGATAACGTACGACTCTAATGCTGATTCGATCAATAATGGTTGGCAGATCATTGGGTAAGAGCGGGAAGGACTTGTCCTTCGATACGAAGATCCGGACTGATTTCTTGAATATTTGTACCGCGAATATACAGATTGCCGCCGATATAGATATCGTCAGGAATAGCGTTTATCGGTGAGTTCGTGAGGTATAAATTGCCTTCAACAAATAGACGCTGAGGGAGCGCTGTCAATGGCGTATTGACCAGGCTTAAATCGCCTCGCACCACGAGGTTAGGGGGCAGACGCGTTATTTGTGTATTGGTCAGGTTAATATAGCCACCGACTTTCATCCTCGGTAGCTGCTTCAAAGCGGTATTGGCCGCGTTAAAATACCCGCCCACCTCTAATCCGCGAGGTAGCCGTACAATATCACTGGCTTCAATATCCAGGTACCCTTTTGTTTTGAACCCTGCAGGGAGTGCTGTAATCGGCGCAAACCGCAGTTTTACGTTACCGTAATTATCTATGTAGCCGTGGAAGCGAAGGTCTTGTACAAACTGGCTAGCGGGCTCATTCATTGCCAATGTCGGATAGACAACTATCATTGGAGTGATCAACAGGCAAAATCTGACAAGAAGTGCGCGCATAAGAGTAGGGCATAATGGCTAGTGTTTGGTCCAATGTAGAGCGTTTTGGCAGATATTCAAGCTGGTTGAGCTAGGCAATCATCGAAAATGTGGTTTGCTGCGTATGATTTTGCAACATTTATCTTGCAACACTTATTATGACAACGAGGTGCCAGTGAAGAGCACGCACTATAGAACTTTGCGCTTGGTGCTGGGCGATCAGCTCAATGCGAGCCATTCATGGTTTAAACAGACCGATGACTCTGTGCTTTATTTGGTTGCGGAGCTTAACCAAGAAGCCACCTATGTCAGGCATCATGTCCAAAAGGTAAGCGCATTCTTCGCGGCGATGGCGGCCTTTTCCCATGCACTTGAGCAGGCGGGTCACCATGTCTGTTACCTCACTTTAGATGACACTCAACGCTATCAAGATTTACCCGCGCTAATAAGTGCTTTGTGTGAACATTATCAGGTAAACACCTTTGCGTATCAGCGGCCGGACGAGTATCGGCTTTCGCAGCAACTCATCGCGCTCAATCTCCCCGATAAAGTGGCAATCCAATGTGTTGATACAGAGCACTTTTTATTGCCTTACGAGCATATAGCGACTCAGTTTACGGCGAATAAACATCGTAAAATGGAGTATTTTTATCGGGATATGCGTCGCCAGTTTGGTGTCCTGATGGACGGTGATGCGCCAGAAGGAGGACGCTGGAATTACGATCAAGATAATCGTAACAAGCTCAAAAAAAGCGATTTAGCTGCCATTCCGTCTCCCTTAGTATTCAGTAACGATGTTCGCGATATTTTAGCTCGTATCGAACGGCATAACGTTGCGACGATCGGTGAACCTGCACCAGACCTACTCTGGCCTGTGACACGTTCACAGGCGAAAGCCTTGTTGGATCACTTTTGCCGTCATTGCTTGCCTCTGTTTGGTCAGTTTCAAGATGCCATGACGGGTCGTAGCGATCACCAATGGAGCCTCTATCACAGCCGTTTGTCGTTTGCACTGAATGCAAAGTTACTTCATCCCATGCAGGTTATTACCGTCGCGATTGAGTATTTCCGACATAGTGATGCCATCAACCTGGCGCAGATCGAAGGCTTTGTGCGTCAAATTTTAGGCTGGCGGGAGTACATACGTGGCGTATATTGGGCAAATATGCCTGCTTATGCAGAGAAAAATGTCCTCGAGGCAAATCGACCACTCCCGCGTTATTTCTGGGATGGGCAAACCAAAATGCGCTGTGTGTCTCAAGCGGTGACCCAGTCATTGCAAACGGCCTACGCACACCATATTCAACGACTCATGGTAACGGGGAACTTTTGCTTGCTAGCCGGTATTAACCCGGATGCCGTCGATGACTGGTACTTATCAATTTATATTGATGCGATAGAATGGGTTGAGATGCCTAACACTAGGGGGATGACGCAATTTGCTGATAACGGGTTGGTTGGCACGAAACCCTATGCGGCCAGTGGCGCTTATATTAATCGCATGAGTGATTATTGCGGGGATTGTCATTACTCAGTGAAAGAGAAAGTGGGGGATAACGCGTGTCCACTGAATGCACTTTATTGGCATTTTATGCAGCGTCATCGCGATCGCTTTAGTCGAAATCCAAGAATGGCTATGCCTTACAGAAACTGGGATAAAATGGACGCTGCCGAGCGCGAGGCCATGATTGAGCGTGCAGACTATTTGCTTGCTCATCTCGATAATCTCTAGTGTTGGTGATCAATCGCTCTTTACGGTGCGCTTACTGCCAATAAGCGCACTGTGTTGTGTCAACCTTGATTGATTACCGCTGCTATTGGGTGTTTGGTACCACTTGAATCTCAACCCGACGATTCAATGCGCGATTGGATGCACTGTTATTGGCAACGAGTGGACGTGTTTCGCCAAATCCAGAGGTATAAAGGCGCGCATTGTCGATAGACTGGCTGGCAAGATAGCGTTTAACGCTCATCGCACGTCGCTCAGACAAGCCTTGGTTGTATGAGGCCGCCCCTGTGTTGTCGGTATGGCCCTCAATGCTTAAAAAGGTTTTGTCGTATTTGCGCATGACGTTGGAAACCGCATTGAGGGTGGGATAGAAGTCGGCGGCGATAGCATCTTGATCCAATCCAAAGGTAATATTCGATGGCATGATCAAACGAATGTTATCCCCTTCTCGTACTACTTGAATGCCGGAGCCTGCCAATTCCTCACGGAAAGCCTGCTCTTGCTTATCCATATAGTTGCCCACCGCGGCACCACCGATCGCGCCAATGGCCGCCCCGATGAATGCGCGTTTATCTTTGTGGTTGGAGGTGGACTTACCCGCAATCGCACCGGTGATTGCGCCAATGGCCGCACCTTTTTGGGCATTCGACATGGATTCACAGCCTGTTAATGCCAGTGAGGCAGTCAAAACCGCAACCGCAGTCAGTTTATATTTTGTTCCCATTGTGTTCTCTCTATCACAAGTTAGCGATGACTCTACTCTATTGCATGTTAGACATTATTCTTCAAGAAAGTGTCAAAAAAATGATTTTCTGCTGATGTTTTAAACACAATGGACTCCGTCGCAGACACAACTCTCAGTTTTGTCTTTTATTTTGTTTATCTTGCCTAGCAAATTGCGCTGGATCAAAATGTGACGAACTAATGGCGTGTTACAAAATGGCATCAAAAGGGGAAAGCACTTTCTGCTAAAACCTCTGTTATCCCTACAAAAGGAGTCAAGGATCATGTCGAGCACTTTCTTTATCCCAGCGGTTAACCTTATGGGTGCCGGATGCCTTTCAGAAGCCGCAGACGCTATTCAATCGCATGGATTTAAAAAAGCCCTCATTGTCACCGATAAGGTGCTGAACGAAATTGGTGTCGTCAAACAAATCGCGGCGTTACTGGATAGTCGCCAGGTTGACAGTGTGGTGTATGACGGTACTCAGCCTAACCCAACAACCGGCAATGTGGCGCAAGGCCTTGAGCTTTTGCAAGCGAATCAATGTGACTGCGTGATCTCTTTGGGTGGCGGATCGCCGCATGATTGTGCGAAGGGTATCGCTTTAGTTGCCACGAACGGCGGCCATATCAGTGATTATGAAGGTGTCGATCAATCGGCGAAACCTCAACTGCCACTGATTGCGATCAATACAACAGCCGGCACGGCATCTGAGATGACGCGTTTTTGTATTATTACTGAAGAAGAACGTCATATTAAGATGGCGATTGTCGATAAGCATACCACGCCAATTATCTCGGTGAATGATCCTGAGCTTATGCTCGCGAAGCCAGCTTCACTAACCGCGGCGACCGGAATGGACGCATTAACTCACGCCGTTGAAGCGTATGTATCAACCGCCGCGACACCGATCACGGATGCCGTCGCGCTCAAAGCAATGACCTTGATTCAAGAGCACCTTCGTACCGCCGTGGCTGACGGACAGAATATTGAGGCACGTGAACAAATGGCTTATGCGCAGTTTATGGCCGGTATGGCATTCAATAATGCGTCGCTCGGCTATGTGCATGCCATGGCACATCAGCTCGGCGGGTTTTATGACCTCCCTCATGGTGTGTGTAACGCGGTATTGCTCCCCCATGTTCAGCGCTATAACGCGCAAGTCTGTGCAAGTCGTTTACGCGATGTGGCAACTGCGATGGGCGTTGATACCGAAAACATGACTGAGGATGAAGGTGCGAAAGCCGCAATCCAAGCGATTCAGTCGTTGTCAACGGATGTAGGTATTCCTGCAGGTCTGAATGAATTGGGCGTTAAACAAGACGATATTGATGTGTTGACGGAAAATGCGCTCAAAGATGCTTGCGGGTTTACCAATCCGAAGCAAGCAACCCATGAAGAAATTGCTAAAATTTTCATGGAAGCCATGTAATCAGCCGCTAAATCGATATTGAAGAACAAAAGGCCTGAGCGATCAGGCCTTTTTTAATCGGCGTTAATCGCTTCTGTCTTCCACTTCGACGATTTGGTTTTGGCAAGTCTGACCACTTAGTACGATCTGAATGTTCGCCAATGTGGTCTCGGCAATGTTGTGCAGTGCTTCTTTGGTTAAGAAAGCCTGGTGGCCGGTAATCAATACGTTGTGGCAGGCTGAAAGCCGACGAAATACGTCATCCACAATCACATCATTCGATTTATCTTGGAAAAAGAGGTCGCGCTCATTGTCGTAGACATCTAAGCCTAATGAGCCAATTCGGCCTTGTTTGAGTGCTTCGATGGCCGCGACAGAATCAAGAAGCTCGCCCCGACTGGTGTTTATCACCATCACACCGTCTTTCATTTGATTGAATGCGTTGGCACTGAGTAAATGGTAGTTCTCTTTAGACATGGGGCAATGTAAAGAAACAACATCACTTTGCGCATAAAGCGTTTCTTTTGAAACATATTCCGCCCCCAGTTCAAGGGCCTGTGGGTTTTGATAGGGATCGTGGCAGAGTAGACGCATCCCTAGGCCGTTGAGAATGCGCATGGTCGCAATACCAATTTTTCCTGTACCAATAATCCCCGCTGTTTTGCCATGAAAGTTGAAGCCGACTAAACCCTCGAGCTCAAAGTTGGCRTCGCGGGTACGTTGATACGCTTTATGGAAACGACGATTAAGACACATCATCATGCCAACCGTGTGCTCGGCGACCGATTCAGGCGAGTACGCGGGCACGCGCACAACCGTGATCCCCAGTGATTTAGCTGCGTCGAGATCGACACGGTCGTAGCCAGCGCAACGCAAGGCTACGAGAGAAGTCCCTGCCTTTGCGAGAATTTCAAGTACGGGGCGAGACAAATCATCGTTTACAAACGCACAAACCACCTCGGCACCTTGCGCCATTTTGGCTGTTTTGTCAGTGAGTTGGAAATCATGAAACTCAAACGTGTACGCAAATGCGTCGTTGACATGAGTAAAGGCGGCCTTGTCATAAGATTTCGCGCTAAATACGGCAATGGTCGTCATTAAATAGCCTCCGGTTTAATCGGGGGAGGTGAATGGTCTCTATCAATAACGTGATTTTGATCAGAAATAAACCATTAAATTTATCAGGATAATCGTGTCGGTTATGGTACGAAATTGCAAAGCCGAACTTGTGTTCGGCTTTGATAATGTTGTGTCTCCCTCGCTTGCCTAGAACCTAATAGTGGCATTAATGCGTATATCTCGGCCAGCTGCTGGCACGCCGGCAGAAAGGTAGGGTGAGTAATATTGATCGGTAAGATTGATGATAGTGGCACGTAGTACAAAATCATCACTGGGCTTCCATTCACCATACAAGTTTTGGAAAAAGTAGGCGTCACTTGCCACGTTTGCAGTGTGCAAAGAAGGCTCGTTAGGAACACGATCTTGCTCGTCCCAATACTGCCCTTGCCATGCGATTTGAATGGTATCTGTCAGTTGGTGTCCGATACCGAACATTGCACTTAGTGGTGGGGTTTCGTACCAGTATTCGTCTGCGCCTGTGCTATCGCGCAATGATCCTTTATGTTTCCCCCTAACAATAGAAACAGACGCATCGGTGAACCAATCGTAGAGACGATATTGTAACTGTGCGTCGAGGCCGTAGGTATATAGCCCTTCTAGGTTGGTATAGTAGCCTTCTTTTTGTTTTGTCGCATTTATGCCACGACGCTGAGCAACGTCATGAATGATGTCATTCCAGAACAGCGTGACCTCAGTAGCAAGGTGATCGCTTTCAGTCAACACACGTTGATGCTCATTAGTCATACCTAATAGATACGCATTGACTCGAGTCACGGAAAGATCCCGACTTGTCGAGGCCCGTTTAGAGGCTCTTGCATACTGCACCGTATACAATTCGTCAATTGTTGGTGCTTTCAAGCCATAAGCATAGGCGGCTTTGATTTGCGTAGATGGACTGACATCGTAGACCAATGCAATACGCGGCTCCCAACCCTGGTGAGTAACAGCACTATAGTCATGACCTACAGATGGGTCGTTATAATCAGGTGCTAAGTTTGGCACGCCCTCTGATCGAATATGGTTATAGCGCAGCGAGGCGGTTAGTTCGAGATCTGGAGTAATGAAGTATCTATCTTGGACAAACGCACTTTGAGTTCGCTGTTCACCAGATGGTTCAAAGTTTGGTGTATAGTACTGAGGGATCCCCTCATAAATCCGCCAATGCATAGCCATCTTTCAAGAGCTGCTGAGCTAAAACTACCCCCGCTGCTAAGAGGTCTTGAGTCGTGATATTTCGTAGTCGGGTCGCCTGAGCAGTTCCATGCCTAACCGGACAGTAGACAGGACATTTCGGCTTCTGACTGTATTCGCTTGAAAGTGCCTGTCCCATCCTTGGCTCTGCGCATGTATTCCTGCCAGCCAAAACATAAGTTGCAGCATGAGGGCTATCAGCAAAATGATATCGAACCTTTTTGGGCAACGAGTCCGGCTTTGGCGTAGGCCTAATCCGTATACGGGACTCTTTAAGTCTCGGAAGGCTTCCTCTATCTGCATACGCTTTGCGTAAAGCTTTACCAACTGCTTGGGCGTACGGGCTGATGTTGGTAGGTTAGTGGCCAATACCCATGGCTCCTTTGCCGAGTCAGCGTACACCTTGGGCGATGGATGGTGGCAATTTGTTCGGGTAGAGCGCTGACTCTTACGGCCTTTAGGCAATGCGCTATACAGCACGAGTTGGCAGTTGATGGCATTGCTTTTGGTCAGTTTTTGATAACCAAGACTTTTGGCTCTGCTAGAGGCTTTGCTATGTAAGCGACTGACTGGCCGCCAATTCTCGGCACCTGGCTCAGAAAATTGCACTTTACCTCTTACTCGACTCAGCCAGTACCATCCGTGTTTCTCAACAGACTTGTACCATGGCACTTTAAATCCAGCATCACTGATAATCAGTGGGGTCACCGAAGAAGGTAAGATGCTTGCTAGGTCAGATAAAAACTGATCATGAGCAGACTTAGAGCACTGCTTTGACAGTGGAAAGGCCTTTTCATATAAAGTGACCGAACGTCCTTGGAGCGCCACAGATGCTCGCAGCACCATAAGTCGCTTGTGTTCACGGATATCAGACCAATCGACGAGCACCACTGGCATGGGATTGCCTGCACAGATAAAACGCGCATGCCAACGGTAAACGGCGAGTCTCTCCTGATGCAAGTGATGGTTACCTAACAGGCGATCCATCCGCTTTATGTTATGTTTAGCTCTGGCTTGGCAGGGTAAGTGACGACCAAGYTCAGTGAGCGTYAGCGTTTTACTATCAAGCAATGCTCGACACGCTAACATCAAGCTATTAAGTCGCTTTAAGTGCAGTTCAGGGCAGAATTGGTAGAGAGAATCGTGTAATATATTGAGTTCGCACATCTTGTTGTCTGGTTGCTTGTTTTTTGGCGAAATCATTTGATCACATAACAGGATGTGCATCTACCTTAACTTTATGATTTTTATCTAAATCATCAGGGGATTCCTCAG
>NZ_MUFH01000084.1:0-9378 GCF_001996115.1 Salinivibrio sp. MA427 | reverse complement strand
CCCGTAATCTATACATAACGCAAAATTAATGGCAGAAAGTGCAAACGCCACGCTACCTAGCGTGGCGTTTGACAATACGTGACAAAAGCCAAAAAAAAAACGCCAGTCTTTCGACTAGCGCTTTCTCTAAATTTGGCTCCCCCAACTGGACTCGAACCAGTGACATACGGATTAACAGTCCGCCGTTCTACCAACTGAACTATGGGGGAATTGTCTTTTTCGACAACGAGCGAGATGATAGGCAATCCATTATCTCGGTGCAACCCTTTTTTCAATAAATCCCCACATACTCGGCTCGAATGGCTAAAAAGGCAACAAATCAGACGATTAAACTATCTTCTTTGCACTCACGTAGGTAAAAGTACAAATATACAACCCAGTAGCCCAGTAGCTGATTTCGAGGACCCAGAGACATTGGATAAAGACGCATCGCTCCCACTCTTTATTGCCGGCCCCATGCTACGGCGTACGACACAGCATGAAGTGACGTTATGGTCAGTGCTAACACAAAAGCCCGAAGATGGCACCGTGTCAGTTTATCAGCACAACCAGATATTAGCATCCATGCCATTGTCAGCCGGACATTGGTTTCGTCTTGGCGAGCGTGCGTGGGTCGTGCTTCATCATCTCCGGTCGGCTCATGGGTTTCCCGTCGATCTCCCGTTGTCATACGATATACAGATCAACCACAGGGGAATGGCGGACATCCAACCGGATATCTTGTATGACAACGAGCAAGCGCCCTCTTTTTGTATTCCCTCAAAAGCCACCCACATCGCACATGGCTCATGCCGACATCCCCACCATCGCTGCGATGATGCCCTCGTCACTCTCGACCAACATTTGGCCACGACCCCCATACCACACTGGCCCAATATGTTGATTATGAGTGGGGATCAAATCTACGCAGATGACGTCGCCACGCCGATGCTGCAGCGTATTCGCCGGTTAATTGCCGTATTAGGTCTTAAAAATGAGTATTTCGAGGCCGCGCCCATTGTCGACTGCCGTGCCTTGGATACACATCCTGACAGCTATGTTCAACGTGGCAAGCTCCTCCCTAGCCAGCGCGCGGAAAAGGGCGGCCGTTTAGAGAGACTGTTTGGTCAACCACAGCCTATTTTTACCTCCAAAACCGTCTCCAATCACTTGATAAGCTTTGCAGAACACGTCGCCATGTATTTGCTGGTTTGGGCTCCCGTTTCTTGGACGCTAACAGACGGACCTCATCTTCATCCCCCCAGTCAACTTACCGACAGTCAACGCGAACGCTATCAACAAGAAACACTCGCACTCAATGCCTTTCGTTCCGGTTTAACCGGTGTGCAGCGACTATTCGCACATCTATCAACCTATATGATCTTTGATGACCATGACATCACGGATGATTGGAATATCACCGTCGGTTGGGAGCAGGCCGCGTATCTCAATCCCTTTTCTCGTCGCATTATCGGCAATGGTCTGATGGCTTACTGGTTGTGCCAAGGTTGGGGCAATGCGCCCGATAACTTTGGCCAAGACTTTCTCACTACCGCTCGCCAAAGCGCCTATCAGCCCATTAGTGTTTGCGACCTGGACACACAAACAGAGACGCACCAGGCTATGGTGGAGCAATGTCTGCGCTTTGAGCACTGGCATTACACGGTACCAACCACGCCACATCTTGTTGTGTTAGATACACGCACTCGTCGCTGGCGATCCGAGTCACAAATGAATAAACCGTCGGGCCTGATGGACTGGGAAGCACTGATGGATTTTCAACATGATCTGTTAAGGCATGATAGCGCGGTGATCGTCTCTGCCGCTCCCATGTTTGGCGTTAAATTTATCGAGGTATTACAGCGAATTGCGACCTGGCTAGGCGCGCCGACTGTCGTCGATGCCGAAAACTGGATGGCCCACCCAGGGAGTGCCAATACGCTACTCAGTATTTTTCGTCATCAACGTACGCCCACCAATTACGTGATTTTATCTGGGGATGTGCATTACTCGTTTGCTTATGATATTCGAATCCGATTTCGCACCCATAGTCCGCGTTTGTGGCAAATAACTGCCAGTGGTTTCAAAAACCGCTTCCCCGAGCCACTTCTGAGCTTTTGCGAGTGGTGCGATCGCGTTTTATTCAGCCCACTGTCTCCACTGAATTGGCTCACTAAACGCAAGCGTATGCGCATTGATCGGCGCGACCCTGATACGCCAGGCCCGAAGCGTCTCGTCAATGCCAGCGCCGTAGGATTGGTCACCTTGAATGAAGATGGCTCTCCACGCACCATTAGCCTTCTGAAGACCGATGGTCAACGCGTCTCTTTTCCCGAAAAGACAAAGACCTAGACAGCTCGCCTACTACATCACCGTGATTATCATCGATGAAATTTGGATAATCGCGGTAAGCAGGCCTAACCTTATAAAAGGCAGGCCGATAACAGGAGGCTGTATGCAAGGAGAAAACCACGCACTCGTTTTTGATTTCCCGGAGCATCGCGATCGTATCCACCACCTTAAGCAATATGACCCCGCGTTTCAGCTCGATGCGCAACGCTATCATCAACTCGATCACCATATTCGTGGTTTAGAGATGAACCAAATCCCCACCAGCGACGACATCTTTACTGCCATGAAACGACAGCGCGCGCACCTCAAAGACCGCTTGTACGAAAAACTACGCACACATTAATGGGAGGTGAGCAATGCGTTTGTCGCATTCACTGTGCTTGGTCGTTCTGTTTCTTGGGACAATAGGGGCTGCAGAGGCAAAAACCATCAACACGGAGGCGGTGAGCCTTCGTGTCGAAACACTGAAATCCGGCTTTTCTCATCCATGGGGGATCACTGAGCTTCCGGATGGCGATCTACTGATTACCGAGCGTGACGGCAAGCTTAAACGGCTGACACCCAATGGGCTGGTCGTCTCCATTTTAGGCACCCCAAAAAACGTGTTTCAAGAGGGGCAAGGGGGACTATTAGATATCGCCTTGGCACCTGATTTTGCGACCAACCAGCGTTTATATCTTTCCTATGCCGCCGTCGACGAGCGAGGACAAGCCGGTACTGAGGTTATAATGGCCACACTGTCTAAAGATGTACTCATTGACAGTCGTGTTATTTTTAAAGCCTCTCCCAAACGCAGTGGCGGGCGCCATTTTGGCAGTCGTTTATTGGCTACTTCTGAGCACCTATATATCACGCTCGGCGATCGTGGCCACCGCGATCGCGCGCAATTTGCCGACGATCATCTGGGCACGCTCGTGCGTCTTAATCTTGATGGTACAGTGCCGAAGAGTAATCCCTTCCTACAGGCGGATGACAAACGTGCGGAGGTGTTTAGCTTCGGGCACCGAAATATCCAAGGCATCGCCCTCGATAACACAGGCACACGTATTTGGGCACATGAGCACGGTCCCCAAGGTGGCGATGAACTCAACGTTATCCTCGCCGGTGAAAACTATGGCTGGCCGACTATAACATATGGCGTTAACTATGGACTGGGCACACAAATCGGAGAGGGGACATCAAAACCAGGGATGCGCCAACCGGTTTATTATTGGGATCCGTCAATTGCACCGTCAGGCATGATCATGGTTGACAGTGATCGCTTCCCAATGTGGCAWGGCAACCTGCTGCTTGGCTCTTTAAAATTTGGGCTATTAGTCAGGCTAGTATTGGAAGATGGCAAAGTGATTCATGAGGAGCGGATGCTTGATGGCGAGTTTGGCCGCATTCGCGACGTAATACAGGCACGTGACGGCAGTTTACTCATCCTCACTGATAGAAGAAATGGCAGTGTATTGCGGGTCACACCATTACCTCAGTCGTAGACCGTTATCTCAGTGGTAGATAGGCGCTAGGAAAGACTGGACGTCAGCTCGCCATCATTGTGAGGCATCGATAGACGATATTGCTCACCACCGTAGTCTAAATTGGTGACCAACCACGCGCTTCGTGACTTAGAACGTTCATCAAATTGAAACCCACAATGATAGCGACCGCCCATCAAACGGCAGTTCATTATAACACCACTGATACCCATATCTTGACTTGCAGTGGTGTCGGTCAAACTCAACTTTAGTCGGTGTCTGAATATGAACACGCACCAAGATTCCCCCCCCAACTTCAGTACCGCTTGAGTGACAGCTAACAGCGATGACTTCTTGTTTTTTTCTATCGCATTGAGTTGCTCTTTTCTTGACATAATGACGATCGTTAGCTTCCGTTAATATGAATTTCAGTATTTTCATCAAGATCGGTTGCCCTGAGTATAGATCGCGCTCTTACCTCATGTTACTTTTTCGACACTTAAAGCACTTACCAAGCAAGGACACGCCATGATAACGACACCAAATCGGCTGCTGGTTAGCATCCTATTCGTTTGCGCCACCACAGCGCAAGCCAATGAAAACAAGGCTTGCGGCGATGTTTCCATTGCTGATATGAATTGGAATTCAGCCACTTTAATGGCACATGTCGATCAGTTTATCTTGGAACATGGTTACGGATGTAATGCGTCTTTGGTTCCAGGCGATACCATGCCTACTGGTGTCTCAATGACAGAAAAAGGCGAACCTGATATTGCGCCAGAGTTTTGGACCAACTCTCATAAAGCAATGTTAGATAAAGGCGTCAATGAGGGGCGGCTCCGCTATGCCGGTGACGCGTTCTCACAAGGCGGCAACGAAGGCTTTTGGGTCCCCAAATACATGGTTGATAAACACCCTGAGCTAGCAACGATTGAGGGCATTAAAGCCCAGCGAGATCTTTTCCCGCATCCTGAAGATCCCGATAAAGCAGCATTCATGGGTTGCCCCGCGGGATGGACGTGTCAAATCTCCGCTGAACATATTTTGAACGCCCTTGAGCTCGACAAAGCCGGCTTTGAAATTGTCGATCCAGGCTCCGCCGCTGGATTGGCCGGCACCATCGCACGTGCTAACGAGCGACAAAACCCTTGGTTTGGCTATTATTGGGCGCCGACGCCTGTGATGGGAAAATATGAAATGGTTGAGGTCGACTTAGGCGCTGATGTCGATCTGGAACACTACAAACAATGCATCACCCAGGCAGATTGCCAATCACCTAAGGTCACTGCATTTCCGGTCTCTCCCGTACACTCTTTGACCACTGCATCCTTTGCCGAGCAAGCGCCAGCAGCATTTAACTATATCAATCGCCGTGAATACGATAACCAAGTGATGAGTGACATGCTGGCTTGGATGGATACCTACCAAGCGGACGGTGAAATAGCCGCTGACGAATTTCTACGCCGCTATCGCACTGAATGGCATCAGTGGGTCGACGAAAAAACGGCACAGCGCATTGAAGACGCCTTGCAGTAGAAAGGGAAGCACACTTGCTGACCAGGTAAATCATCCTTGCCAAGGCAGACCCCCCCCTTGGCAAGGATAAAGGACAGACACTAGATCACGCCCAGCTCACGCAGACGTTCCATTAAGTAGCTTTTCGCAGTGTGGCGAGAAGACAACACCACTTCTGGTTTGGGATGCAAAAACAGTGGTAAGGAAATACGTGCTTTAGTTTTATCCGCCCCCTCAGGGTTTATCACGCGATGGGTGGTTGATGGGAAATAGCCGCCCGATGCCTCTTGCAGCATATCACCAATATTGACAATCAAATTGCCAAAATCACACGGTACATCCAACCAACTACCATCTTTGGCTTTCACCTGCAGGCCCGGCTCATTCGCCGCCGGAAGGATAGTGAGCAAGTTAATATCCTCGTGCGCGGCGGCCCGGATTGCACCTAGCTCTTCATCACCGTTTAACGGCGGATAATGTAATACGCGCAGTAACGTCTGTTCGCTCCCCGCAATCATACTCGACAGTGATTGTGAGTAGTGCTCACTGACGCTGACAGGCGATTGACGCTCAACCCAAGACAACAAGGTTTCAGCTAAACTGGTCGCTTGTTGATAATAAGATTGCAGGTTATCTCGTCGTGCTTCAGGACACTGCCCCCAAGGGTAATAATGAAAGAACTCCTTTAGATCACGCTTGGTATGGCCTTTCGCCGTTTCCGCAATTTTAGCGGGGAAAAAGCCATCTTGCGTGTCTGACTTAAAGGTGAAATCGTGCTTTTCCTCGGTGTTAAAAAAGCCTTCCCACTCTTGGTAAATATCAGCGACTCGCTGCTGTTGTAGCGGGTGGTTTTTAAGAACGCCAAAGCCTGTTTCACGTAAAGATTCAACAAATGCTTGCTCCGCATTCGGTGCTTGGAAGTCAATAGCTTGCAGTATCATAGGGTACTCGTAATCGTTTGCTTTTTATCGTGAGGTTGTCGCATGCATAGTCTAACAGCGCGATCGAGAGGCACAACGCGATTCTGTACTCAGGTGGAAACACTTTATTTCCATACAGGAACAATATGTTAACGATGAGCAAACGTGTTTGGCGTGTTACACTCTGGCTTTATTGAACGCATGGAGGTTATATGGGCGTTATTCGTTGGATCCTTGGAAAAATTATTCTCGTTGTCGAGGCCTTAACCAAACCTAAGTCTCCCAAGTTAAGTGCAGAACAAACACAAGCACTTGAGCGGTTGTCAGAACAATTCACGCTCTATCAATTTGCTGCATGCCCGTTTTGTGTCAAAGTTCGTCAGGCGAGTCGCAAACTGGGGCTACCTTTGGCGGTTAAAGATGCCAAACGTGATCTGGCCGCACGGCAAGCGCTTGAGCAAGGTGGTGGCCGTATTAAAGTGCCCTGTTTGCGTTTCGAAGATGATGCTGGAGACACACGTTGGATGTACGAATCGGATGACATTATCGCGTATTTAAATCAGCAAACAGCACCAATCATCAACAAGATCTAGCCAATCGTTTAGAGGGGGCTTTTTTGGTAACAACGCCCCTGCTTGCCTTTACGCCTCAATGCAGTAACAACGCTTGCATTGAGGTTATTCAACCGCCCGCGCCATCGCTTGGGGAGTCTATCTTTAAATACTCCCTAAGACCGCAAATGCCACTGTGCTGACAGCTCCCACGACCATAAAGTAAGGAAATTGCGTACGGATATGATCAACGTGATCATTGCCTGTTGCCATCGACGCAACAATGCCGGTATCACTGATTGGTGACGTCATATCGCCAAAAATCGCCCCAGATATCGATGCGCCAATCATCAAGTGCGGGTCAATGCCTGCCGCAGCGCCAACCTGAATACCTATCGGGATCATGATTGCAAACGTGCCCCACGAGGTCCCGGTCGCCAGTGACATRATRGCGGCAATCACAAAGACAAAAGCGGCTGATAATCCCGCAGGCAAAATGCCATCAATCACCTGAGTGATGTAGTGTCCCGTATGTAAGTCTGCCGATAAATCCCCCATTAAAAATGCCAGCGACATAATTGCCCCCAGAGGCATCATATTGGCGTATCCGGCTAACAGGTGGCGGAAAAAGGCATCTAACGACAAGACACGCGTGCCGATAAAGAAAGCCATCGCGACCGCAGTCCCTCCCATCACCGCCCAAAAAACAGCAGTCGAGCCAGACCCAGAGGCAATATCGCCATTACCGGTGATAAACAGGCCCACCGGCACCATTAAAATGGTGCTCAGTAACGGCAGAACAAAATAGCTCACTTTGCCTAGCGGCTCATCATCGCGCTGATGATCGCCAGCAATAGGAAAGGCGCCCTCACGCAGTACTTGCCCGGCTGCTGCACGTTGGTCAGCTTTTGCCATTGGGCCCCAGCTCACGCCGGTGAACACGTAGAACAGCACTGCTAGCAAGGAGAGCCACGCCATTAAGTTGTAAGGAATAGCGTGCAATAGAATGTTGAAGGGCTCCCCTTCAACATAACCTTTGCTGACTTGCACGCCGATAATCGCCATCATCGCGGCACCCCAACCATTGATCATCACACTAGAGCAGGTCGCGACGCAGGATGACTGGATCACATAGGCGAGCTTCTCGCGAGAGACGCGATAGTGATCGGCTAAATCACGACTCACCGTCCCCGCTGACATAATGGAAATGGAGCTTTCAATAAAAATCAGCATGGTGGTGACCATCGCGAGCAACTGCACCGCAATCGGATTTTTCACCAATTGAGCACGCTCGGTGAGCGCATGAATCACGGCCCGCGTGCCACCAGTGACTTGGATAAGACGAATTAATCCACCCACCATAAAACAAAACAAGATGGTGCGCGTGTTTCCCGCACTGGCAAACACACCAATATAACTATCCAGTGCCTTGGCGACGCCAGCGAATGGATTGAAATTGGCGATCACGGTATAACCCACCATCGCCCCTGTCAGTAGCGACAGAATGACCTGACGCGTGACCACCGCAAGCACAATCGTGACCAGGGGCGTCACCACCGTCCAGACGCCATAATCGGTCATGATGCCTCCTGATCGAGCGCATACAGGAGATCATCAATCAAGTCACGACTGTCTTCAATGCCGACCGAGAGCCGGAAGGTGGTATCGAAAACCCCGTGTGACGGTAAGCCCGGATAGAAAACCGCTTCAATGGCAGGGTGGTTTTCCAGCGCGGTCGCAACGTTTAGCGCATTATCGCATTGACGCTGCATACGCAGATCGAGCGTTTTTAATCCGCGTAACGCGAGATAAGCATCAAATGGCGAGGCAATTGCGCCGACCGTGGTTTTGGCAAAATCAATTTTTTTCGCCAAGGTTTCATCTGCGGTGACCAGCGCGCCGCCAATCATGTCAGAATGCCCACCAATGTATTTGCTGGTCGACAACATCACAATATCCGCCCCCAAGCTCAGTGGCGTTTGGTTCCAGGCGGTCGCAAAGGTGTTATCCACACAGGTTAATAAGGCATGCTCGCGGGCAAACTGGCAAATCGCAGCAATATCAACCAGTTCTAACAAGGGATTCGTCGGAGTTTCAATCCAAACCATGGCAGTACTTGGTTTGWCGGCTGCCGCCACGGCGTCCAAGTCATTGAGATCAACATAATCGACACTGAGTCCGTTATTGCGGGCGCGGAGTTTGTCGAACAAGCGATGTGTACCCCCATACACACCACGCATCGCAATAATGTGCGCGCCTGCGGGTAGCAGTTCTAAGGCCAAGGCTGTCGCAGCCATCCCCGAGGCCGTCGCGGTCGCATAACAGCCTTGCTCGAGCGCCGCCAACGCACTCTCGTAAGCATATCGTGTTGGATTGCCAACACGGGAGTAGCCAAAGTCTGCTTGATGGCTCAGATCGGGCTGAATAAAGCTACTGGCGGTATAAATCGGAGTAAAAGCCGCATGGTGACCTTTGTCGGTTTGATCACCACCATGAACAGCAAGGGTAGAAAAATGAGGATTTCTCATGTCAGAGCTCTTTATTGGTATAAAAAATCGTTAAAATGGCAAATATAAGTCATTATCACGACTATAAAAC
>NZ_MUFH01000083.1:0-9392 GCF_001996115.1 Salinivibrio sp. MA427 | reverse complement strand
GGTTTATACATAGCGAACCTCACTCATCTGACCAGTTATGTGTGAAGTCTATCATTAGTTTTGTAGTATTACTACATTTTGCTGGTTTTTTATCCTAAAAATACGTTTTTGGTATTAACAAACGATTAACAAGGTAATTAAATTACATTATGGCTTATCTGCGGTCACACCACTCACCGGACACGTTGTTTGCCAATAGGGAACAAATACAGGCGGATATAAAATGGCTACAACGCCAATTTCCGTTGTTGTCTTCTGAGCAGTTTTCGCTTGTACCGCACGGACTTTTCTCGGCCGTCTCGGTATCGGCATCTAAACCGTACGCGGGCCCTAGGCGAATTGGCTTTTATTATCAATGGTTGCTCACTGAGTTAATCCATCATCATCCTCACTTGCGACTAGAAGCAGAGGAAATACAGGTTAATGAGGCTGGAAAAACACGAGGTGCCATTGATTTTTTGATTGAGTACCAAGGGCAGTTAGAACACTGGGAAGTCGCGGTAAAATTTTATCTTGCTCATCAGAATCGCTGGCTGGGTCCGAACGCCAAGGACGCACTCGATATCAAAGTTGCGCGCATGATTGACCATCAATTGGCTCTGTCGAGTCATCCAAGCTTTTGCCAACAGTTTCCTCATTGGCGGCCCACCCAAAAACGCTTAATGGTTCAAGGCCGGCTTTACCGTCATTACAGCCAGGATACTGACCTGCCCGACTGGCCTCCCGTTAATGCGGCAAGTGTCGGTGGTTGGTGGTGCTGGCCTGACGAACTGCCAACAGACAGAGAATTTGCCATGTTGGCCCGCGATCAATGGTTATCTCTACCAGAATTTGGGGAGTTATCCCCCATTGTCCCAGACAGTCTCGGTAACATAGACCGCACGTGTCATTTGTTAGATAACACACAAACACCTTGGTTCGTGGTGCCGAACACTTGGCCTAATAACGCACCTTCGCCCGCCCCCCAAAAATAAAAAGCGCGCACTTAATCGTGCACGCTTTTTGCAAACGGAGAACGGAAACAGCGCGCTAGACGCCCTGTTGCTCAAACACGCGATCGACAATTTGTTGCGCTTCCTGTTCAATCAAGCGCAAGTGTTGCTCGCCTTTAAAGCTCTCACAGTAGATTTTATAAATGTCTTCGGTTCCTGATGGGCGAGCCGCAAACCAACCATGATCTGTGACCACTTTGAGTCCGCCAATTGCCGCGCCGTTACCTGGTGCATGAGTCAATTTAGCAGTGATGACATCCCCTGCTAAGGTGTCAGCTATCACCATTTCCGGACGCAGTTGGCTCAGCACCTGCTTTTGTTGCGCGTTGGCGACCGCTTGCAAACGGTTATAGGCAGGATCCCCATGTTTATCCGCCAGCTTTTGATAATAAGCCTGTGGTGTCAGCCCCGTCACCGCCAGGATTTCTGCCGCCAGTAAGCAAAGAATAATACCATCTTTATCGGTAGACCAAGGCTGACCATCAAAGGTCAAAAACGACGCCCCCGCACTCTCTTCACCGCCAAAGCCAAGCGTCCCCTCATGCAAACCAGGCACGAACCACTTGAAGCCGACCGGGACTTCAACCAGCGGGCGTGATAAGTCATTGACGACTTTATCGATGATGGCACTAGACACCAGTGTTTTACCGACACCTAACCCTGCAGGCCACTGCTGACGATGTCGGAATAAATAATCAATGCACACCGCCAAGTAATGATTAGGGTTCATCAAACCGGCGGGTGTCACAATGCCGTGACGATCAAAGTCGGGATCATTACCAAAAGCCAAGTCATAATTGTCTTTATAAGCGAGCAACCCAGCCATCGCATAAGCAGACGAACAATCCATCCGGATCACGCCATCACTATCGCGCGGCATAAAGCCAAACGTCGGGTCGACATGATCGTTAATCAAGGTAATATCGAGTTGATACTGAGTCGCAATCTGTTGCCAATAGGCGATACCTGCACCACCTAAAGGGTCAACAGCCAGCTTTAATCCCGCTTTTTGAATGGCTTCAATATCAACCACCTGCGTCAGACCGGCAACATAAGGAGTCACGAGATCTTTTTCAACGTAATAGTCGCTGGCCATCGCCGCATCGATATCGATTTGTTGAACACCCTCTAAATAGGTATCGATGTATCGATTGGCTCGGGATTCAATCGCCTTGGTGATTTCTCCCTCTGCCGGTCCGCCATGTGGTGGGTTATATTTAATGCCGCCATCTTGCGGTGGATTATGTGAAGGGGTAATGACAATGCCATCCGCTTGTTCAGCATGATCACGATTATAAGCCAGAATTTGCTGGGAAATGCCCGGTGTTGGCGTATAGCCCTGATTTGCCTGTGCGATAATTTGCACCTGATTCGCCGCCAACACTTGTATGACCGCCCCAAACGCAGGCGCAGACAATGCATGCGTATCTTTACCGACAAACACTGGCCCTGTGATGCCACGGGCTTGGCGTTCATCACAGATTGCCTGTGCAATCGCTAAAATATGATCACGATTGAAGGTGGTGCTTAATGCGCTCCCGCGATGACCTGACGTACCAAAAGCAACTTGTTGTTCGGGTTGCCCTGGTCGAGGTTGAGCTTGGAAAAAACGCGTAACAAGCGCAGGAATATCACACAAGTCTGCTGCTTGTGCGCGTTGTCCTGCTTGGGGATGCACTGCCATATTTCTCTTCTCCCATGAGTGGCATAGATTAAATCGCGTTCACAACCTTCTCGGTCAAATCACTGGGGAACTGCATTTTTTCCATCAACTGCTCCACCATTTGGCGTTTACGACCAGTGTTGGTATTGGTGATGACCCAAAAAGGTGTATCTGGAATCTGTTTAGGTTTGGTTGTTTTGCCGCTTTCCAACAGTGTTTGTGGATTATCGGAAAAATACAGACGAGTACGTCCTTTTAACGCCATACCATCAGCAAAACCTTGCTGATCAACACGGTATAAAGTGGTTAGGACAAGCATAAAACGGCCTATGGCACGATCTTGTGCGGCAAACTCATCTGAGATCAAAAGCGTTCGCATCGCTTTGACACGATCAGTGGACACACTCCGTCCAGCATCTTTACTGACAACAATGCCACTAGAACGAGAGGACGTCGTCGGCGCAGCTTGACTGGGCTGCGGTGCCGCATCCGACAGTAATAGGCGACGTAAAATGTCTGATGCACTTTCGCCAATATGCTGGGTTTGGCTGGCAATATAACGGTATAGATCGTCGTCAACCTCAATCGTTTTCATTGTTTTTCATCGCGTCCTGTTTATCGTTTGACGGGGCGATTATACAGAGATAGATAGGTATACTCTACGTTAAAGCCAGTAATCTGAGAGAAAAGCAACGTGTTGTTAAATGGAAAATCTCGTGGTGAGGGGTCACCACTCGTATTAATCCACGGTTTATTTGGGGATCTGGATAATTTAGGTGGGCTAGCTAAAAGCCTTGCTCAGCATTTTTGTGTCTATCAGATTGATCTCCCCAACCATGGACAGTCCTATCATACTAAGAGTATGGATTATCAAAGCCAGTCAGATGCTGTGGTTGCTTGGATGAACGCGCAACGTCTTGAGACGGTCACGCTGGTGGGCCATTCGATGGGCGGCAAAGTCGCCATGGCCATCGCCCAGCGTTTTCCCGAGCGCGTCTCGCAGCTGGTTGTGATGGACATTGCCCCCGTCGACTACCAAGTTAGCCGACATGACAATGTCTTTAACGCACTACGCGAGACCCAAACAGTTACCTTAGAAAATCGCCAGCAAGCGCAATCGATCATGAATCGATCGATCGAAAACCCAGGTGTGACCCAATTTTTATTGAAATCACTCTATAAAACCGATCACGGTCACTACGACTGGCGCTTTAATATTGATAAWCTTTATCACGGTTATCGTGACATCATGGGGTGGACAGCCTTTGGACCGTATTCAGGCCCAACATTATTTGTTAAAGGACAGAACTCTGAATACATCCAGTCTGAGCATCGCGATACCATTGTCGCGCAGTTCCCCCATTCAAAAGCGCACATGGTGGCAGGCACAGGGCATTGGCTACATGCAGAAAAGCCAGCCGTGGTCGCAAGTGTCATCGAACGCTTTTTAATGCCGGGCGAGCGTTAACAGTTAAGCAACCCTTGTGGTATATTGCGCCGCAGAAGTCGGTGCTCAATGGAGGCACGCATGCTTTACGAGCACTTTCAATTGCTCGAAAAAATTGGTCTAGATCTCGTCTTCGCCGCGATTTTCTTTTTTATCGGCATGGCAATTAAAGACGTGTTACGTGAGGGCAACGTACCAGTATTCGGTCGACGCATCGTCTGGTTTGTGCTCACGCTAGGCTGTGTCGGCTTTATCGTAAAAGGGGTTATTCAATTGGTTTGGGAAGGCGTCGGTATCGGCTAACCCAACGGAGAATAATCGCCTATGCATATGGGTGTGAAAAAGCACGGCTTTTTCTTAAATTCGAGTTAGTTGCAAACAGCAACCCACTGACAAAAACGGGTATTTTTATATGGCGAGTGTAGGTCTCTTCTTTGGTAGTGACACAGGCAACACTGAAGCAATTGCGAAAAGCATTCAAAAGCAGCTGGGCAAGCAAATGGTCCACGTGCAAGACATCGCGAAAAGCAGCAAAGAAGATATTGATAACTTCGATCTGCTGCTGATCGGGATCCCAACTTGGTATTATGGTGAAGCGCAGTGTGATTGGGATGATTTCTTTCCCGAGCTAGAGCAAATCGACTTTTCCACCAAACTCGTTGCCATTTTCGGCTGTGGTGACCAAGAAGATTACGCAGAGTACTTCTGTGATGCAATGGGCACAGTGCGTGATATTATTGAAGCCAAGGGCGCGACCATCATTGGTCACTGGCCAACGGAAGGATACGAGTTTGAAGCCTCGCAAGCCCTTGTGGATGATAGCCATTTTGTCGGCTTATGCGTTGATGAAGATCGCCAACCAGAGTTGACCGACGAACGTGTGAGCAAATGGGTTAAGCAAATTCACGAAGAAATGTGTTTAGCCGAACTCGAAGACTAAAACACACTGATTCGAAAGACGAAAAAACGCCAAGGCGAGCTTAAGCTTAGCCTTGGCGTTTTTTATTACGCAGCTTCTTTGGGCGAGACATCACGGTATTGCCGTTTCTTTCTCACATACAGCGTGCGCTTGACTTCTGCAACCACCTCGCCATGTGCATCTTTCACATGTACCACAAATTCGGGTAACACCTTGTCACCCTGCCCTGCCTTATGCTGAATATCGGTTAATACCGCTTCGCTGATCACAAAATCTGCATATAAATCGGTGGTCCCAGGCTTGATAAAATTGATATCAGCTTGCTTGTCCCACACATGGTACTGTGGCCCTAAAATGCCCATTAACATCAATGCGTAAACAGGATCAGTTAAGGAGAAGATACTGCCGCCATACTGAGTACGATTGGCATTTTTGTTCCACCAACGTAACTTCAATCGCATATTGACACGTTTAAAGTCAGGGCTGATGTTTTCAATGCGAATACCGGCTCCCCAAAACGGTGGCCAGCTATTAAGTGCCCACTTCACCACTCGTGGCTTATAGAAACGATTCATGGTCTATTGACTTCCTTATCTGGTCCAACCAGGCAATATTCACATCTTGTAAACATTGATGCAACCACAGGTGAACAATTTTCGTACGCAGAAAGCATGGCTGATGTAGCGAGAGCAGTGCAATTTTGATAGTCTTATAGAATATTTCCTTGCTAATCCAACTGTCTTCACAGAGACAGAAAACAGGTAGATACACATGTCAGACAATAACCAGGCGTTGAAGCAAGCTGGGCTGAAAGTCACGCTCCCACGACTCAAGATCCTAGAAGTGCTGCAACAGCCAGATTGCCAGCACATCAGTGCCGAAGACCTGTATAAGAAGTTAATTGACCTAGGCGAAGAAATTGGCCTAGCGACGGTCTACCGCGTATTAAACCAATTTGATGATGCGGGCATTGTAACGCGTCACCATTTTGAAGGCGGTAAATCGGTCTTTGAACTCGCGACACAGCATCATCACGATCACTTAGTTTGTCTTGATTGCGGTAAAGTCATTGAGTTTTCTGACGACTTAATTGAAGAGCGTCAGAAAGAGATTGCCGCCCGCTTTAATGTGAAATTAACCAACCATAGCCTATATCTGTATGGCCATTGTCAGGAGGGCGACTGCAAAGCCGATCCTTCCATTCACAACGCAGATTAATCGATGCTCACCGACTAGCGGTGTGACATAACAACAAAAAAGCCGGCGTGATAAACACGCCGGCTTTTTATTACTTCCCTTCTATTTTCGCCCAAGTATCCCTTAGGCTCACTGTTCGGTTAAAAACAAGTGCATCGGGTTGGCTATCTTTGTTATCGACACAGAAATAGCCCGTCCGCTCGAACTGATAACCTTTTTCAGCCGGCGCATTCTGCATACTTGGCTCGACATAGCCTTGCTGTACTTGCAGTGATTCTGGATTAATCGTCTCGGCAAAGTTATCTGCACTTGCTGGGTTAGGTACCGTAAAGAGGCGATCATACAAACGGAACTCAGCAGGTAACGCCTTATCGGCAGATACCCAATGAATAACGCCTTTGACTTTACGACCATCGGCTGGGTCTTTCCCTAACGTATCGGGGTCGTAGCGACAATACACCGTGGTAATATTGCCGTCTTCGTCCTTGTCACAGCGTTCTGCTTTCACCACATAGGCATTACGCAAACGCACTTCTTTGTCTAACACCAGACGCTTATATTTTTTGTTTGCTGATTCGCGGAAGTCTTCGCGCTCAATCCAGATTTCACTCGAGAAGGGTACCTGGCGGGTTCCCATTTCGGGTTGGTTCGGATGATTCGGCGCGTCAAGCCACTCAACACCGTCTGTTTTGTTTTCAATCACCAGTTTAATGGGATCAAGAACAGCCATTGCGCGCGGTGCGTTGTCGTTCAAGTCGTCACGGACACAAGACTCCAAAGAGCTCATTTCAATGGTGTTGTCTTGCTTAGTGACACCAATACGCTGACARAACTCACGAATCGACGCCGGTGTATACCCGCGACGACGTAAGCCAGAGATAGTCAGCATACGTGGGTCATCCCAACCATTAACGAGTTGTTCTTCCACCAATTGATTGAGTTTACGTTTCGACATCACCGTGTATTCGAGATTCAGACGGCTAAATTCATACTGATGAGGCGTACAATCAATGGTGATGTTTTCCAGTACCCAATCATACAATCGACGGTTGTCTTGAAACTCTAACGTACAAAGTGAGTGAGTAATGCCCTCAAGCGCATCAGAAATGCAGTGGGTGAAGTCATACATTGGGTAAATGCACCACTTATCCCCAGTTTGGTGATGATGGACAAAACGAACGCGATAAAGCACAGGATCACGCATCACCATAAACGGCGATGCCATGTCTATTTTGGCTCGTAGACAAGCTTTTCCTTCTTCGAACTCCCCCGCGCGCATTTTTTCAAACAGTGCGAGGTTTTCTTCAACAGTACGCTCACGGTAAGGGCTATGTTTGCCCGGCGCCGTCAGGGTACCGCGATACTCGCGGATCTCATCGGGCGTTAGCTCTTCAACATACGCCAATCCTTTTTTAATCAACTCGATGGCATAACCATAAAGCTTATCAAAGTAGTTTGAGGAGTAACGCACCTCTCCCGCCCAATCAAAGCCTAGCCACTGCACATCACGCTTGATTGACGCGACATACTCAACGTTTTCTTTCTCTGGGTTAGTATCGTCAAAACGCAGGTTACATTCACCCTGATAGTCTTGCGCAATCCCAAAATTCAAACAAATTGATTTAGCATGGCCAATGTGCAAATACCCATTCGGCTCCGGTGGGAAACGTGTCACGATCGCTGTGTGTTTCCCTTCCGCCAAATCTTTATCAATGATTTGGCGAATAAAGTTAGTGGGACGAGCTTCAGCATCACTCATCAAGGTTACCATACAGGCATCAATCGAAGTCAGGTTTTGATGGCCGCCTAATGCTTTCAAGTATTGACGCGCAAGTTCACGGTTATCACTCTTGCCATTGTTGTTGGCAGGCGCACTTTCAACCGCGTCATCTTCTCGACCTGGCGTTTTCAAGTTCATTGCCATGATAGCCGCTCGGAAGGTGGCATAGTAGAGCACAAAGAACACCAGCCCCATGACAGGAAGCATATACCATTCGTTGGCGACGGGGTTTTTCGAGGACAACACCAAGTCAACAAGGCCTGCCGAGAAACCAAAGCCTGCCGTCCAGTTGAACGTTGCAGCAATGAACAACGAAATACCGGTCAAGAACGCATGCAAGACAAATAGCACTGGCGCGACGAACAGGAAGGCAAACTCAAGCGGTTCAGTCACCCCGGTAAAGAAAGACGCAAAACCTGCAGCAATCATGATCGATGCCACACGTGCTTTATTCTCTGGGCGAGCGGTGTGATACATAGCCAACGCTGCACCCGGTAGGCCAAACATCATCACGGGGAAGAAACCGGCCATATACATGCCTGTAATGCCTTTAATCGCCTCACCAGATTCTAGGCCTTGCGCACCGAGCCAGAAACGACCCAAGTCATTAATCCCGACGGTATCGAACCAGAATACCGCATTCAGCGCATGATGCAGCCCGACTGGAATAAGCAGGCGGTTAAAGAAGCCGTAAATACCAGCACCGGCGGCGCCTAAGTTGGTAATGCTTTCACCGAAGTGAACCAGGCCACCAAACACCACAGGCCAGACAAACATCAGTACAAACGAAATGGCGATAGCCACCACAGATACCAGGATAGGTACCAAGCGTTTACCACTAAAGAAGGCTAATGCTTTTGGCAGCTCAACGCCGCTATAGCGATTATAAAGCTCAGCCGACACCACACCAATCAAGATACCGATAAACTGGTTATTGATTTTGCTAAACGCTAACTCATTGTTACCCAGAGAAATATCGATTAAACCAATTTGGCTAACCGCGCCTGGGGCACATAACGTGGTGATCACCATAAAACCAACAAAGCCCGCCAGTGCCGCCGCACCGTCTTTATCTTTTGACATCCCATATGCCACACCAATGGCAAATAAGACGGACATGTTATCAATGATCGCCGCGCCTGACTTAATCATAAAAGCAGCAAGGGCGTTATTTGCGCCCCAACCGGTTGGATCCAGCCAGTAGCCGACCCCCATTAAGATCGCAGCTGCAGGTAGTACCGCTACCGGCACCATCAGCGCACGACCTATACGTTGTGCATAACCAAGAATATTCACCGTCGTTCCCCCTGTGTATTTTTCTGTGTTCAGCAATTGTGCGTCTATGCGCCTTCGCTGGAACCACCACTTGAGCATTCACTCAAGGACTTTTTATT
>NZ_MUFH01000082.1:0-10157 GCF_001996115.1 Salinivibrio sp. MA427 | reverse complement strand
TCATTAACACGCCGTGGTGTGTAGGCTCCATTACCTACCACGCGTAACAACAGTGGCATGGCGAGTCCACCTCGCCGTCTAACTCTATCGGCCTTGTTTCATCATAGCAATATCAATGAAAAGCCCTATATCCACGTCGTTAATACCCTGCGAACAAGGCATTACATCGCAGACACAAACAAAAAAGCCGAGCATCACTGCTCGGCTTTAAACTATTTATTGTGCTTGACGACGCTCACCGCGTGCAGGCGCGCGACGCTCATTACCACGATCGCGGTTAAAGCGACGTTCACCACGGCCACCGCGGCTATCACGGTCACTACGGCCTCGGCCACCGCCGTTACGGTCACCACCACGACGTTCACGCATGATCTGACCTTCAACACGTTGTGCATTGGTCTCTTTTTGGCGAATACGCAGTTTTTGCAATTGCGCAAAGACTTCTTTCGGCATGGTTTTTGGCAGCTGCACAAACGTATGAGCAGGTGCGAGTTTGATTGCACCAATATTCTGCTTGTTCAAGCCAAGTTCGTTAGCAATCGCACCTACGATGTCTTTTACTTGTACGCCTTGCTCTCGGCCAACATCTAACTGATACGTATCCCAGTCAGCTGGGTTGGTATCACGGCGATCAGTACCACTTGGACGTTCATCACGGCGACGTTCACGACGCTGCTTTTCACGATCCATTGCCGCGATCATTGGGTCTGGGCCTTTATAGAACAAAGGACGTTTACCTTGCTGGCGCTGGAGTAACATAGCAGCCAGTGTGGTTGCATCAACGTCAATATCGTTTTGTAGTTGCTCAATCAGTTCAACGAATGGACCCATCGCATCGCCATCTTTTTTCTCAGCCAGTTCACTGGCCAGTTGAGCGACACGTGCCTCAGCGACCTTATCGCGGTTCGGCAGTTGGATTTCTTCCATTTTAGTCTGAGTAACACGCTCGACGGTACGCAGCATCCGCATTTGGTTGGTGCGGACCAACAAAATTGCTTTACCCGCACGACCAGCACGGCCAGTACGACCAATACGGTGAATATACGATTCAGCATCAAACGGGATATCATAGTTAAATACGTGGGTGATGCGGGCTACATCAAGACCACGCGCAACCACGTCGGTTGCCACTAAAATATCAATCACACCACGTTTCAAATGATCGACCGTGCGTTCGCGCAATGATTGCGGAATATCACCATGCAAGGCTGCCGCTTTAAAGCCGCGAGCTGATAGCCAGTCGGCCAGGCGCTCAGTGTCTTGGCGAGTACGTACAAAAACGATCGATGCATCCGTGTCTTGGGTTTCGAGTAGACGGCTCATCGCTTCGTCTTTTTCGACACCTTTAACCACCCAGAATTGTTGCTCTACTTTTTCAACAGTGCGGTTGCTACCGGCCACGTCAACACGAGCGGGATCACGCAAAAAGCGATCAACAATTTGTTTTACGATTGGCGGCATGGTCGCAGAGAAAAGAACACGCTGTGCGCTTTCTGGTGCCTGCTCCATGATCCAAGTGACGTCGTCGACAAAGCCCATTTTGAGCATTTCGTCGGCTTCATCAAGAATAAAGGTATGAACTTCGTCAAGCTTAAGACGGTCACGGTTAATCAAATCTTTTACACGACCCGGTGTTCCCACCACGATGTGCGCGCCGCTTTTTAGCGCTTTCATTTGATCAACAATCGACGCACCACCATAGATCTCAAGAATTTTGAGGCCTTTGATGTTTTGTGCCAGCGTTTTCATCTCTGCAGCAACCTGAATCGCCAACTCACGCGTTGGTGCCATCACAATCGCTTGTGGTTTGTGTTGGTTTAGGTCAACTTTGTTCAACAACGGTAGTGAAAAAGCAGCGGTTTTACCGGTACCGGTTTGCGCTTTACCGAGTGCGTCACGACCTTCGAGGAGTGCAGGAATGGAGGCGGCTTGGATAGGTGTTGGTGTTTCAAAGCCCATTGAGTCAAGCGCAGACAAAAGGGTGTCGGCCAGATCTAACTGGCGAAATTTGGTTACAGATTCTTGCATTGGGATCCCAATCTATGAGTGTAGCGAAACGGGGCCCCTTCAGCGTTCTGCTCAACCATGAAACACTGTCTTTTATACAGTGTTAGTCACCAGCGCTACGGGCCTCAGTCATTAAGGGTGAATATACTGCGCTATTTACACCAAAAAAGCCAGAAAAAGTTGAACAAGTTCACAAAAAACAGACCTCATGGACATATATCTCGCAGCTTGTCGATGAAGCCAACAAATAGTGGACAAAAAAAATACAAACAAAACAGAGCACGAGGAGCCTGGTGTGGTTCACAGGATTTTATTGTCACGGGTTGGTTTTGAAACAGTGAATACGTATAGTGTGGCGATCCGTTAATCGAGACCCAAGTTATGTTTCAAGACAATCCCCTGCTCGCGCAGTTAAAGCAACAGATCCAAGAAACCCTGCCCAAAAAAGAAGGACAGGTAAAAGCCACCGAGAAAGGCTTCGGCTTTCTCGAAGTTGACGACAAAACCAGCTTTTTTATCCCACCACCGTATATGAAAAAGGTACTACATGGCGACCGCGTAGAAGCCATTGTTCGTACTGAAAAAGATCGGGAAGTGGCAGAGCCAGAAACACTGGTTGAACCAAGTTTGGATCGCTTTATCGGTCGCGTGCAGTGGGTTCGTAACCGTCTGAATGTCGTGCCTGATAATCCACAAATGAAAGACGCCTTACGCGCGAAAACAAAGCGCGGCCTGTCACAAGACGGCTTAAAAGAAGGTGATTGGGTCGTTGCATCGCTGACGCGTCATCCTCTTAAAGGAGATGACCACTTTTTGTGCGAAATCAGTGAAAAGATCACCGACGCAGAAGACAAAATTGCCCCTTGGTGGGTCACCTTAGCCAAGCACAACCTACCTAACCAAGAGCCTGCGCCTAAAGACGAATGGCCAATGTTAGAGCAGGGGCTTACGCGTCGTGACCTCACCGATCTTCCCTTTGTGACCATTGATGGTGAATCGACCAAAGATATGGACGATGCTCTGTGTGTGGAAGCCAACCCACAAGGTGGCTTTAGCATGACAGTGGCAATTGCCGATCCTACCGCCTATATTGATGCGGATGATGAACTCGACCAGGTTGCACGTAATCGCGGATTCACCATTTATCTACCTGGGCGCAATATCCCGATGCTACCGCGTGATCTCAGTGATGATTTGTGCTCCCTCCGTGAAAACGAACAGCGCCCTGCACTTTGTTGTACCTTCAATATTGCCGCGGATGGCACCATTGCCGATGACGCAGAGTTTTTCTCCGCATGGATCCAATCACATGGCCAGCTAGCCTACGACAAGGTGTCGGATTACATCGAGCAAGGCGAGCAAGCTCAGTGGCAACCGCAAACACCGGCGATCGCTGACCAGATTCATCAGCTTCACCAATTTGCGTTAGCACGCATTCAATGGCGTGAAACTCATGCAGTGACCTTCCCAGATCGCCCTGATTATCGTTTTGAACTCAGTGAAGATAACGATGTGATTGCTATTCACACGGATCAGCGTCGTATTGCTAATCGCATTGTGGAAGAGTCGATGATCAGCGCTAACATTTGCGCGGGTCGTAAGCTAAGCGAATCGTTTGGGTTCGGTATTTTTAATACCCATGCTGGCTTTAACAGTGAAAAGCTCGACGATGTGGTCGAGCTGGTAAAAGCGCACGACGGCGAGGCGGACAGCGAAAGCCTAGCAACCGTCGAAGGCTTCAGTACACTCCGTCGCTGGTTAAACAGCCTAGACACCACCTATCTTGATAACCGCTTGCGCCGCTTCCAAGCATACAGTGAGATTGGTCATGAGCCAGCGCCACACTACGCAATGGGCTTAGATGTCTATGCCACGTGGACATCACCTATCCGTAAATACGGTGATATGATCAACCACCGCTTGCTTAAAGCAATTATTCGCGGCGAAACCGAAGCCAATGCCCCGGCCGATACCGTGGGTGAAGAGCTTGCCGGCCACCGTAAACATCACCGTATGGCCGAGCGTGACGTGGCTGATTGGCTTTATACCCGTTTGCTCAAACCAGAAGTTGAAGCACAGACTCGGTATACCGCAGAGATCTTTGATATTAACCGCGCAGGTATGCGTGTCCGCCTACTCGAAAATGGTGCACCGGCGTTTATCCCTGGCTCACTGATCTTGGACAACAAAACCCGGATTGCCTGTGATAAAGAGACAGGTACAGTGACTATCGACGGTAACGTTGAGTTCAAGCTTGGCGATAGCCTAGAAGTGGTTATTGCTGATATTAAAGAGACCACCCGTTCGATTGTTGCCAAACCAACACAGGTATTCACGCTCTCGGACACGACTGAAAGCTAATTACTGTTGGTAACTTGATAGAAAGCCAAGCCATTGCTTGGCTTTCTTTTTTCCTGGAGAATGATAATCTAATCATTAAATAACGTTTATCATTAAACCATTGCAATTATCACAGCCTACGTGCCTAGCGAGTCGTTAAAAAGTGATAGCTAATGGTGTTACCTCAACCCGTTGAAGAGGTTTCATGGGGCTTTTACGTTCATCTGCGGTCCGAATGGGGACCCCGATTGCTTTATTGTTACTCCTCGCGGCAGGTTATCACCCTTTGGTCACCTCACTCGCCCCCTATTACAACCTCATCTATGCTGCCCCCTATTTTCTTTTGCTCACTGCGCTGCTTTTAAGCCATCTGTTCAAAAGCGCACGCGTGGGCATGATGGTCATTATCTTATTAGTGGGATACACGATTATCCTAACGCGACTTCAATCCCCGCTTGAGCAAGGGACGACTTATCTTGAGTACTTGCTTTTAGCAGTCGCGCTGCCCATTAATTTGCTCTATATGATCATCGTACGCGACCAAAAGCTCACCTCTCGGTTTGGGGTGTTCTTTTTTCTCGCTATAGGTATGGAAATCGGGTGGTGTGCGCTACTGGTGCAGCAATTCGGCGAGTTATCTTCCTATTTTCAGCAGCATCCTATTTTAGTCAGGGCGGCGTCGGTTAGCCCCATGCCCGTGCTGCTGATTGTGCTGCT
This sequence comes from Salinivibrio sp. MA427, assembly GCF_001996115.1. Taxonomy (NCBI): domain Bacteria; kingdom Pseudomonadati; phylum Pseudomonadota; class Gammaproteobacteria; order Vibrionales; family Vibrionaceae; genus Salinivibrio; species Salinivibrio sp. MA427. The sequence goes on along the minus strand of NZ_MUFH01000082.1, from coordinate 5,093 downwards.
CTCTATTTTAATTTGTATCAGTACTCTTCGTCTTTTGCGCAAAAATAGCATTGAAGATCATGCGGCTTTCATTAGCGTATTATGCAGCACGATTACCTTGGTGTTTTTTTATGTGCCGTTTATATCGTCACTCGTATTTTCGCTCGCAGGCCTRCTGTTGGTTGCCAACCAAGTATCATTCAGCCATCAATTAGCGTTCGTCGACGGGCTCACCGAAATTGCGGGACGACGCGCACTCGAAGATGAACTAAAACACCTTGGTCGTCGCTACACTTTAGCCATGCTCGATGTTGACCACTTCAAGCAATTTAACGACACCTATGGCCACGAAATCGGTGACGATGTACTTAAGCTTGTGGCTAAGCAAATGGCGTGCTGTGAGGGAGGCGCCAGTGCTTTTCGTTATGGCGGCGAAGAATTCACCTTATTGTTCAAAGGCAAAACCACTGAGCACTGTTTACCTTTTCTCGACGCATTACGCGAAGATATTACTCACTACCCGTTAGTGCTACGCGATCAATCTCGCCCTCATGATGACAAACAAGGCCTACAAAAACGCGGGCGAGCGAGCGATAAAAAGCCCGTTAACATTACTGTGAGTATCGGATATGCCGATGCCTCGCAGGCAGATACGCCCGAAGACGTCTTACAATTAGCGGATAAGGCGTTATACAAAGCCAAAGAGGCAGGGCGGAATTGTATTAAGGGCAGTGCGTGAAACCACTTTTATTGATCAGCGTTGTCAGTGTATTGTTTACCGGCTGCGCAACCCAGCATGATTCGCCTGCGGTGTCGCCTTTGCCGTCGTCAACCGACAACGTCAGCGATCAAGCCTTAACCCATACGCTGAACCAAGTGTTTAATCAGTGGCAAGGCACCCCTTATCGGTGGGGAGGCACCTCACGCCAAGGCATCGATTGCTCAGCGTATACGCAACGCGTCTATCAAGAAGCGCTCGCCACGCCACTACCGCGCACCACCCATGGCCAAGCAAAAACCGGCTATGCCATTGACTATCAATCCGCACGACAAGGCGACCTGGTGTTCTTTCATATCCGCCCAGGCTTGCGTCATGTTGGTGTTTACCTTGGTGAGCAGCGATTTATGCATGCGTCAGCTTCCAGGGGTGTGACAGTGTCACGAATTGATAATCCTTACTGGCAAGCGCGATTCTGGCAATTCCGCCGTTACTTCTGAGTGTGCGCTTTCACCGAATCGGCCAGTTCGCAACAGGGTTGATACCGCGGACACGTGACGACATGATCATTGACCATGCCCAGCGCTTGCATCAACGAATAACAAATGGTTTCTCCCACAAACTTAAATCCACGCTTTTTCAAAAAGCGACTCATGGCACGGGACTCGTCCGTCGCAGTAGCCACATCGGCATCTGATTGATGCTGGTTCACAATCGGTACACCGTCAGTGAACTGCCAAAGTGCCTTAGCCAATGATCCGTACTGTTCCACCAGCGTTACTGCAGCCTTGGCATTGGTAAACACAGAGGCCACCTTCAGTCGATTACGGACAATCTCATGGTTAGCCATGATCTCAGCAATATTTGGTTCAGCCACCGCGGCAAGCTGATAAAAATCGAAGCGAGAGAAAGCGTCACGATAAGCCTGCCGTTTTTCCAGTATTAGCCGCCAATTTAATCCTGCTTGCGCGCCCTCTAAACAAATGAACTCAAAGATCGCTTGATCATCAAATGTCGGTACGCCCCACTCGGTATCGTGATACACACGTTCAGATTCACTGTGCTGCGCCCATTGGCAAATTTTCATCTTTTTTCCCTTCTTCAAACACGACATCGGGTGTCAATTTTGTTGCTTATGGCACGAAATCAGCGAGTTAACTGGGTAAATGCTATCGTTATGTGCAATATGACGCTATCTTTGATCGCGATAAGTGCATGAAACGTAATAGAACCGTTAATCCTTGTTATTGATGCCATCCATACATAAATGCAAAGGAACACGCGTGACAACAAAGCATATATTGATTACCGGCGCCGGACAGCGCATTGGCTACGCACTCGCCTGCCACTTTCTCAATCAGGGTCACCAGGTAACGTTATCTTATCGTACCGAACGCCCTCAAGTAGCCGATTTAAGAGCGCGGGGCGCGCGTTGTTTGCACGCAGACTTCTCAACGGATGAGGGCGTTTATTCCTTCATTGACCACATTGATGCTTTAAATCCCACTTTCGATACATTGATCCACAATGCGTCATCTTGGGACAGCGAGAAACACAGCCAAGATATTGCATCGCTGTTTGATAACATGATGCAAATCCATGCAAAAACACCTTATCTCATCAATATGGCCGCGCCCCGCTGGATGCAACAGGGTGATATTATTCATCTCACCGATTATGTCGCGCAAAAAGGCAGTGCCAAACACACCGCTTATGCCACCAGCAAAGCTGCGCTCGAAAATCTTACCCTCTCGTTTGCACAGAAAATGGCACCATCAATCAAAGTGAACAGTATTTCACCAGCATTAATCATGTTTAATGATGGCGATGATGAAGCCTATCGAGAAAAAGCACGCCGTAAGTCACTATTAAGATCGGTCCCCGGTGAGCAAGAAGTGGTGAATGCATGCGAATTTATCCTTGCGAGTCAACATATGACTGGCCAATCCATCAAACTTGATGGCGGCCGCCATCTTATCTAACTTTCGTGACCAGGAAACGACTATGAACGACGCTGTGATTAAAATAACCAACCTGCGCCTACGTACTTACATTGGGTTTAATCCTGACGAGCAGGAGAAAAAACAAGACGTAGTCATCAATGTCGAGATTCATTATCCAGGCCACAAGGCGTGTGAAGAAGACAACGTTGATGATGCACTCAATTACAAAGATATAACCAAAGCGATTATTGACTATGTTGAGAACGGACGTTTTCTCTTACTCGAAAAGCTGGTTGCGGGTGTTTTAGAGATTACACGTGATCATCACTGGGTGCGCTACGCACAAGTGACCATTGATAAGCCGCATGCACTCAGATTTGCCGACTCTGTCTCATTAAGCCTAAGCTGGACCGCTAACGAGTCGTAACACCGCACAGAGTTCGTTAGAATTATTCGAACATCATGTTCAAGGTGAACAGCTTCTATATTGCCGTTCACCTTATATACTGTGTTGGATTAGTAATTGGGAGCGGGAACAAATGACACCGAAAAATAGCTACGATCGCGTTATGCGTACGCTACACTGGCTATCGAGTCTCGTTATCGTTGGCCTTTTCGCTGTCGGATTGTGGATGGTCGACTTGAGCTACTACAGTAGTTGGTATCAAACTGCGCCACACTGGCACAAATCGATAGGCATATTACTGGCGATAACGACTGTTGGTCGACTTGTGTGGAAAGCAACACACACTATGCCCACCGTTGAAGGTAAGGCTTGGGAACGTAAAGCGGCAACAGCAGGCCATCATACTATTTACCTGCTCCTTGCCACACTGTTTGTCTCTGGATACTTGATCTCAACCTCAGACGGACGCGGGATTGAAGTATTCACCTGGTTTACCGTGCCGAGCGCAGGGGAGCTGTTTCCCAATCAATCAGACATTGCTGGCGATATACACTACTACGTCGCCATCACCTTGATTGTGTTAGCAGCAGGCCATGCCATTATGGCACTTAAACACCATTTTAAAGATAAAGATAATACGTTACGGAAGATGATCGGAGGAAACCCGAAATGAAAAAACTCATGTTAGCCATGGGAATGAGCGCCGCAACACTCTTATCTGGGCCTGCACTGGCAGACACTTATATGATTGACACCAAAGGCGCACATGCCTCGGTCAACTTCAAAGTGCCACACCTAGGTTACAGCTTTACCAAAGGTCGTTTTAATACGTTTGACGGCCAATTTGAATTCGACCCAGATAACATTGGCGCATCAAGTGTGTCGGTGACGATTGATACAACCAGTATTGATTCTAACCATGCTGAGCGTGATAAGCACATTCGTAGCGGTGACTTCTTGGATGTAGGCGAATATGGCCAAGCGTCCTTTGAAAGCACCAACGTAACCGACAACGGCGACGGCTCGATGACCATTACAGGCGATCTCACTTTGCATGGCCAAACTAAGCCAATTGAAATCGACGCTGAACTCGTCGGTCACGGTGAAGATCCTTGGGGCAACTACCGCGCTGGCTTTATGGGTAACACCCGCCTGGAGCTAGAAGACTTTGGTATTCCCACTATGGGCCCTGCCACATACGTTGATATGGAGCTGCACGTAGAAGGCATTCGCCAGTAACTTGCTAGACTCAGTAAACTAAAAAAGCCTTGGCCACATGCCAAGGCTTTTTTGTCGCATCAACACTGAAACCTTTTCGTCATAGTCTCTAGTNCTCTAGTTACGATGGCGGCAATAATACAGAAAAATTAGTTTAGCTATGACATTACCTATTAATATTGCATTCTTCGACTTAGACGAAACCCTGGTCGCTACCGACACCAAACAAGCGTGGCTGGAATACCTTTGCCAGTGCGATCTCGCCCCGCAAAACGTGGTCGAGCAAGAGAAGCGGGCGTATTTGGATTTTAAAAAAGGCCGCATCAACCTTGAGCAATATATGCAAGTGCAGCTGGTCCCGGTCAAAGGAAAATCGATTCAAACCGTGGCTGCTTGGGCCACCGACTTTATCGATCAGCACGTCGCTCCCGTGGTGGTACCACAAGCATTAGCGCGTATCGAGTGGCATCGCAACCGCGGCGATCACTGTGTGTTAGTTTCCAACACCGCCGCCCACCTAGCGCGTCCGATTGGCAAACTGCTCAAACTCGATACCGTGATTGCGATTGAGCTTGAAACATTAAATGGCGTATATACGGGCAGCATATCGCATTGCGTGCGTGATTATCGTGGCAAGCACGACTACATGCAGGCATGGCTATCTGACCGTCATGACACTGTCGGCCACACATATGGTTACAGTGACTCGCACTGGGATGTCCCCTTGCTTGAGCAAGTCGATAGCGCCTTTGCGGTCAATCCCGACCCGCACTTAAGCCTGCACGCGCAGAAGAAAGATTGGACCATTATGGAATGGGCGCGCTACGAC
>NZ_MUFH01000081.1:0-9479 GCF_001996115.1 Salinivibrio sp. MA427 | reverse complement strand
CCGCTGGACTTGGTCTGTTCCCACGCAGGAGCGTGGAGTTGTACCCGTGAGAGGCCGCACCAACCCCAACCACTGAACCAAACCGAACCACGTTCGTACTGGGTATCGTTATTTTTAACCGAATCAATATCTAACGGGGTGAGCGTGAATCAAATCAATCCAGCCAAGTTACGTAATAGCAAGTGGACGGCGGTCAAACCCATCCATCGCGAGAAGCACTTTTTGGTCTCCGACGTCGAGTATGATGAAGACGGTGTGGTGGTGTTATGCGTGCTCGAGTCGGTGCTATCGAAAAAAGAGTATCCGATTGACTGGCGTGAGCTCAAAAATGATGAGAAGTGGCGTCAAGGGTGGAAATGAATAAACGCGGTGTGAGTATCTAAAATAGGCGAGGTTATCGAGCAGAGTGTGGTACAGTCCGCGCCCTGTTTTCACGCATCTTTGTGATGTTGGCTGCCGCTAAATAAAGGTCTCGTTCATGCCGTTTTCTGCTCTCTCCTTGTGTTCTACATTGCTTCACGCACTGCCCACCGCGTTTAAAAAACCAACGGCCATTCAAGCGTTGGCGATCCCAGAGCTGTTAGCCGGTCATGATGTATTGGCATTGGCAAACACCGGTAGCGGCAAAACGCTTGCCTACGGTTTGCCTTTGCTGGAAGCGTTAAACGCAAACCCTCAGCATCAAGCGCTGATTTTAGTGCCAACGCGTGAGCTGGCGATGCAGGTCAGTGACGCGATCAACCAAGTGGGTAGCGCCTTAGATCTCAGTGCCATTTGCTTGTGTGGCGGTGTTGATAAAGCGGCGCAACAACAAGCACTGGCGGACAATCCCAACATTTTTGTGGCGACGACAGGGCGCTTGGTAGATTTAGCCAATAATGGTTTGGATTTGAGCACGGTACATTATCTTATTTTGGATGAAGCGGATCGTTTGCTCGATATGGGGTTTTGGCCGGATGTGCAAAATATTGCGATGCAAACTGCACGTAAACGCCAAACTGCGATGTTTTCAGCGACGTTTTCCGATGCGCTCAAGCAAAAAGCCAACCAGCTAATGGTTGCGCCAAAACAGCTCGCCGCGCATCAAGAAAACAGCACCAATCAAGAGGTCACTGAAACATTTTACTTGGTCAACAAAGGTAGCAAAGCGAAAGCCTTGATTGAATGCATCAAGCAGCATGCTTGGCCGCAGGTGTTGGTGTTTGTGGGAGCGAAAGAAAATGCCGATGGCTTGGCGAAAAAGCTCAACAAAGCGGGCATCTCGGCCAGTGCACTTCATGGCAATAAAGTTCAAACCGAGCGAGAGCAAGCCCTGGCGCAATTCAAATCTGGCCAAATCAACGTGTTGATCGCCACCGATCTATTAGCGCGTGGCATTCACATTGAACACTTACCGGTGGTGATTAATGTTGAATTGCCCATGCACGCCGAGACCTATATTCACCGCGTGGGGCGCACTGCTCGTGCTGGTGAACAAGGTGTGGCTATGTCTTTGGTGTGTCATGGCGAAATGGACGCACTGAACGCCATTCGTCAACTCACGCAAAGAGCATTGCCGGTGCAAGAGCTGGACGGTTTTCCGGTGACAGACAAACCATCGATAGGGGAAAGCAAACGCGCTCCTCGCGACAAGAAAGCCAACCGACGCACGAATGCGAAAAAGAGCATTAAGCAGTTTCAAACAAAGCCGAAACGCCCAGCGCCGGGGGCAAAGTAAGGCGTGTCAGGGTTGTTATTTGAGGTGGAAGATTTGCTCTGTTTCTAGCGATGTCATCGCGCGTACCTGACGCCAAATGTAATAGAAAATACCGAACATCATCAACATGCTAGGGATAGCAATCATCGGATAACTGTATAGCGTCATCTTACCCAGCTCTTCATTAAAGGCGGGCGTTCCCGCAGGGCTGGTCACGATCCAAGTCGCCAGGAAGTAATTCATCGCTGATGAAAACGCAAAGGTGCTGGCGAATAGATAGTTAGACCGCATCAGACAACGTTCAAAGGCTGAGGATTGACCATTCTCTTTTAAACGCTGATTAATCAACGAGAGGTTGAGCACGGTGTCATTCAATATTAACTTTTGCATCAGTGGGTAGCGGGTAAAGGTTGAGCCCAATACGGTTAAACCGATGAGGCCCGGGATCAGCGCCTCTTTTAAGGCTAACCAACGCGTATCTAGCTCCAACAAGCCAATACCGCCTGTCAGTAACACGCTGATAAAGCCAAGTGCAGCGATAAAATTGAATTTCTGGTTGCGGACCAGATCCATCCCGCCGTATATGAGAGGAAACGCCAAAGCGACGACCAATGCCGTGGCTGTGCCTAGGTATTCATCTCCGCTCAACTTCATCAGGATGATCGAGGGGATAAAAACGTTGAACAGGATTTCAAACAGGGGACTCGGCTTCTTCGCCGTCGTGTTACTCATAGTATTTTACTGACTCTACGCGACATGAGCTGCCATTGTACTGTGCCACGTAGTGTTCATCTAGTCGCGATTGATGTAAAGCGTTACAGCGCCTTGTTGTGTAACTATGTGTGAAATCAGCAGGTGCTTGGCTCTTAATCGCTTTCACTTTTAAGCATTAAGCGGAGTGCGTCGCATAAACCAGCATGCTGGTGTAACCCACATAGCAGGCGAGCAGTAATACCCCTTCCGCGCGGTTAATTTCGCGTGTCTTGCCAAAGCGAACAGAGACCAAAATCAGCAATACGGTCACAGCCAGCATCACCATCCAATCTCGCCAGAAGACTTCTCTACCAATCTCGTTAATGGGCTCGATAAGGCCGGCGATACCAATCACGGCCAGCGCATTGAACATGTTCGAGCCGACCACGTTGCCCACGGCGATATCGTGTTCGCCTTTGCGGGCAGCGATGATAGACGCTGCCAATTCAGGGAGGGAAGTGCCGAGGGCGACGATGGTTAGGCCAACAATCAAATCACTCACGCCAAGTTGTTGCGCGATTTCAACCGCGCCCCATACCAAAATCCGCGAGCTAATAATCAGCAGCACTAGGCCAATCACCAGCCATATCAACGCCTGTTTTCTAGAAAGTGGTTGATTGGTTAGCTCGGCATTCACCTCCTGCGCGAGCGGATCGTCATTGGTTTGCATAGCATGCTTGATGGACCATCCAACCAGCAGTAAAAATCCACCGATTAAGATCAAGGCTTCGGTAAAGCTAATGGCATAATTCCATAGCATGGCGCCAACCGCCAAAGTGACGACGAGAAGAATCGGTAATTCTTTACGGACAATGGTGGAATGCACCGCAATCGGGGCGATCAGCGTGGTGACCCCGAGAATTAAGGTGATATTGACGATGTTAGAGCCTATCGCATTGCCCAGCGCTAACGCCGGGTTGCCATCCATCGCGGCCATCGCCGAAACCACCATTTCTGGCGCGGATGTGCCAAACCCGACCACCAACATGCCGATTAATAAAGGAGGCACGTTGGCGTACTGAGCACTCGCAGCCGCGCCGTCGACAAATCTGTCGGCACTCCATACCAACAACGCAAATCCAGCGATAATCGCAAGTGTTGCTAGCAGCATAGGTTCCCCTTCATTAATACGAGAAAATGAATATCGGTAGATAGTGACGTCGTGATAGTAGCCTATTGAGAGGAAGCTTCAACAGAAATTTAGGCTGATCGTAAAGTAAACGTATTATGACTTAAGCGCATAGACATCATGATAAAGTTTCATTTAGATCATGGGCAAGTCAGCGCTAGACTGGGAGTCATTAACCATTGGTATCGTCTAGGAGACTGATATGTTTGAAGCCCTCGTCCTCAAGCAAGAAAACAAGCAAACTATTTCACATATCGAGCAACTCGATGAGTCACAACTTCCTAACGGAGAGGTGCTTGTTGCTGTTGATTACTCGTCGCTCAATTATAAAGACGGCTTAGCGATTACTGGTAAAGGCAAGATCATCCGGCACTTTCCGATGGTACCGGGCGTTGATCTTGTTGGACGGGTACTGGCGTCTGACGACGTTCGCTACCAAGCGGGCGATGCTGTGGTACTCACGGGTTGGGGCGTTGGCGAAAACCACTGGGGAGGGATGGCGCAGAAAGCAAGGCTAAAGGCAGATTGGCTTGTTCCTCTTTGCGAGAAGCTAACTCCAAAACAATCCATGATGGTGGGTACTGCCGGATTAACCGCCATGCTCTGTGTTCAAGCTTTGCGTGATGCGGGCGTCCAGCCTGGTAATGGCCCTGTTCTCGTGACCGGCGCCAGTGGTGGTGTCGGCTCGGTCGCTGTGACCTTATTAGCGCAATTAGGCTTCGAAGTTGCAGCGGTGACAGGTCGCGTGGAACAAAATGAGTCGTTACTGAAAACACTGGGTGCCAGTCAAATCATTGAGCGTAGTTCTATGGAAGAGCCGCCTCGACCGTTAGAAAAACAATGCTGGGCCGGCGCTATTGATACCGTGGGTAGCCAGGTTTTAGCGAAAGTCCTCAGCCAAATGAATTACGGTGGCACAGTGGCTGCCTGTGGATTAGCGGGTGGCTTTGATCTGCCAACCACTGTCATGCCATTTATTCTACGAAATGTGTGCTTGCAAGGAATTGATTCCGTTAGCTGCCCGCGTGAAAAACGTATTGCTGCGTGGGAGCAACTCGCGTCGCTATTACCGGCGAGTTACTTTGAGCAAGCGTGCAATGAAATTACCCTAAACGAAACGCCTGATTTTGCCGAGAAAATTATTAATGGCCAAGTATCTGGCCGTACTGTCATCAAGCTTTAATCAAGCGCGTTAAAAAAGAGGTAAGGTCCACTAGGGCCTTACCTCGTCCAATTTAATGTCTTTAACACGTTTAGCAATCAGTTTCCCACACTCTTCTTTGAGGATACCTCGCAACCACTCCTGTGCGGGTGAATGTTCACAGCGTGGGTGCCAAATCATCGAGTAATCGAACGGTGTAAAATGAAAGGGGAGTGATTTCACCACCAGATCGTAACGATCGGACACCAAGAAGGCTAAGTCGGCCGGTACTGTGATAATGAGTGGTACGGTGTCGATAATCGCTAAGGCGGCCTCTAAATGATACGCCCTAAGTACCATTCTTCGTGCGGGTTTATCCTCTAATGCGCTTTCAATTAGCGCTTTTACACCATCACTGATTGCGATCATCGCATGAGGAAATTGCAGATAGTCATCCAGCGTCATACGCTGATCGGCAAGTGGATGCTGTTTTGATAAAAGGCATAGCACACCTACTCGCCCGAGTGTTTCATGCTGTAACAAGGCCTCGGGATGACTAGGCCGACATATCGCGAGATCTGCCCGGCCATAGGTGAGTTGCTCTTTTAGTCGTTCATTTTGAAGCGGCAAAAACTCAAATGCGATATTCGGGGCTTCTTGATAGAGACGTGGAAGCGCAAATGGCAAGATGGTTTGCATCGCATAATCGGTTGTTGCAATCGTAAACGTCTGCTCGCAACACATAGGATTAAAATCAAGTGGTGATAACAACTGCTGAAAAGATGCGAGTGGTTGATCCAGTGCACGATTTACGGATAGGGCTTTTTCTGTTGGGATAAGATGTTGCCCTTGGCGGGTAAACAAGGTATCTGCGAGTAACTCTCGTAATCGCCCACGCTGAGCTCTTCAATTAAAATACGCAACGCGACGAGCAAATTTAAATCTCGACGATAAATTTCTTCTATTTCCATATCATGCTTAGCTGAACAATCAGTTGTAACAGTGTAACCAATACAACAAAAAACATCCCTGTCGATATTGCGTTGGATTAATTGAAATTGCTAAATCAGCTTTTACTTGGAACATATTCGTTGATCGTGACAAGCGCCTCTTCAACCAAGTCGCCTAACCTGTTTAGTTAGGGGGTTCATTTTCTATTTTCTCTTATCGATTTAACCCACACTCGCCTTCTTTAACGCATACCAATCAATCTCCTTTGGTAGGGGGACATCGTGATGATCGCGTGTCACAGCAAGAAAGGTCGCGTCGGTAGCGCTGAAATAACGACTAGTCATTGTCCATTGGCCATTACTGATAAAAAACTCTAATGAGCTGGTATCGGCGAGGACTTGTAGCGGTAACTCTTCCAACTGCTCAGGCAAGTGAATACAGCGACGGGTGTCTCCTTCCGTGGCGAGGCTTGTACTTCTATCAAGCGTTAGGGTGCGATTGTTGCCGTCAATGGTGAGGGCACAACCAGACGGCTCCGTCGATGTCGCATGAGAAGCAATGCCACTGCGACTGTGAAAATACAGAGTGTATTGTCCGCTTTTTGGAATGGGTAGACTGGTACTGAGCTCAAATTGCTTGGTGCCCAAATCCACGGAGGTCGCGTCGCTCTCGGTGCGAATCACTAAAAGTTGCTGAGGACCTCTGAGGCGTTGCAGTGCGGTCGCTGGACGCTGATAAATTTGCCCATTTTCCCAGCGTAACTCACGTGGACAGGTTAACTGATGCAACCAGCCCGCACTTTGACTGGGTTGATCCACCTCGTCTGGGAGACCCATCCAAGCTATTAGCATGCGCTTATTGTCAGGGGTCTGAGCTGTCTGTGGCGCATAAAAATCAAACCCATGATCCAGTATCTGCCAGTCATCAAGTTTGATGCCGTCTGCTTCTAGTGTGGCTTTGGCGTAACCATTATGGTGAGGCACGTGGTGATCGGGCGTTGGCGCTGTGCTGCCTTGTGGGCAGAGGATACACAGCCATTGGTCGTTTAATGGGAACAGATCGGGACATTCCCACATATAGCCATGGTCGCCGAAGCTGTCGCCACTCAATCCGTCGTAGCGCCAATGCAGGCCATCAATGGAGGAATACTGCGCCAGGCGACCTATTTTGTCTTCACGCTGTGCGCCAAGTAACATCCGGTAGTGTTCGCCATCATAAATGACTTTGGGATCGCGAATATGTTCGGTGACGCCAGCAGGTGGGGCATCAATCACTGGCCCAAGCTTTTCAAAGTGAATGCCATCGGTTGACCGAGCCACACACTGGGTGGTTTGGCGTAGGCGCTCAGGGCCAATACGGGTGTTGCCGGTGTAATAAAGCCATAAGGCGTCGTTTATTACCATGGCGTGACCCGAAAACACCCCGTGACTGTCATACCAATCGCTGGGGGTAAGACCAAGGGGCGCGCTGCGCCATTGCACCCCATCAGGGCTGATTAAATGCACCCAAAATTTGTCTTTGTGCTCGCAGGCAAAAGGATACCACTGATAGAAAAGGTGATAGTGCCCTTGAAAATAGATAAAACCATTGGGGTCATTGAGCAGCCCTTGGGGTGGACTGATATGCCAAGTTGGACGATGGAAGTCTGTCTTGCTGATTGAAGCGTAGCAGGGCGCGGCTTGTTCACGCAGGTTGTAATCGATAAGGCGTCCCAGAGCCGTCAGTGTGTTCTGATTCACGGGGTGAGCAAGTGTGATTTGGCGCAGCGAATGGTCAATCGTATTGATTGAAAGGGCTTCTTGGTTTACGCGCTCAAGCTCAATGAGCTCAATGATTATTTTGTCTTGATGACGCAATACGCGGCGCAGATTATCTGCGCCACCGCACGCATCAACCAAGCTTGCTGGGGTTATTTCCATCTATCCGTACCAATGCTATTTTCGGGAACGTTCCAAAAATAGCGAATAAGAGGGTAAGAGTGCAAGTGGAATTTACCTCTTCTGCTTAACATATCGCCTTTTTAGGGGCAGGTGTCACGGCTAACGTAGTTAAATCCCATCACTAATTTAGAGACATGGCTTTGTCCCGTTTCCAGTAATTCAAGCAACATTTTTGCGCCGCTTTCACCTGCCGCATCAAAGGCATAGTTAAAGGTGGATAGGCTCGGTGATACTACGTGTGCAAGCTCATCATCACCCACACCAATCAGTTTCACAGTGTGACCCGGTGTGATCCCATGTGTTTGTAGGGCTTGGATGGCACCAATAGCAATACGGTCGGTGGCGCAAAAAACGCCGTCTGTCTCTGGATATTGATCGAGCATAGCGGTCATCGCGACATGGCCAGATTGAATCGAGAATTGCCCTTGATAATGGAATAAAGGTTCGGTTTGACTGAGTGTGGTCAACGCATTCTCAAGTCCTTGATAGCGCTGCTGATCAACCGCGATGTCTGCGGCTTGCACACCTAGGAATCCGATACGTTGACAACCGGCTTTAATCAGTTGCTCGCCGGCGCAAAAGCCAACCCGGTAATCATCATGAATCACGCTGGGGATGCTGTAAGGAGAGCCATCTTGACCAATCACCACGACTGGTGCACTCGAGCGCTTAATTGCTTGGACCAAGGCGGGGTTGAGTGTCGATGCAAACAGTAGGATCCCTTCTACGCGTTTTTGGTTGAATAAATCGAGATAATGACAAATACGCTGATCGTCCTGGCGAGTGTTAGCCAAAAGCACTTGTTTCCCTTTTTGATCAAACACATGACTCAGGCCATCGACACTGGCTGACATGGCGTGGGATGACACTCGTGGGACAATGACACCGATAAGGTTAGTTTTATTGGATTTTAAATCCTTAGCGATTTGGTTAACGACATAGCCGCATTGCTCGATGGCGCGGTTCACTTTTTCAATGGTCGCTGGTTTCACGCCATATTCTTGGTTAATTACGCGTGACACGGTTGATTTGGAAACACCCGCCAAACGGGCGACATCATTCAAGCTAGCCATGAGTTCTCCTTTGCTTAGCGCATCATCATCGGTGCATTTAGTGCTCCTTTGCAAACAAACCTATCCAAACTCCCTTTTTTTAGTGATAAATATCACATTTATGGCAGGGGGTGAACCATGATTTACTGATCGGTATCACAGCCATAATCCCTGATACTTGATGGATTAAAGGATTCAGCTCATTATTTTCGGGATCGTTCCCGAAAGTGTGGAACGTGTGACGGCCACATTAGAAAAAATAGCGACGGTGGCAAAGACAGTGAGAGCGTGCAGGGGAAGTAGCCATGAACTACCAAAAAATAGCACAACAACTACTCGATAAACTGGGTGGAAAAGAAAATATCGCAGCGGCGGCACATTGTGCCACGCGGCTAAGACTCGCACTTCATGATGATAGCCTCGCGGATTTAAGCGCGATTGAATCAATTGAAGGTGTGAAAGGGCAGTTCCAAGTCAGTGGTCAGTTACAGATCATTTTCGGCTCGGGCATTGTCAATAATGTTTATGCTGAGTTCAGCAAATTGACGGGTCAGTCAGATATGTCGTCGAAAGACGTCGCTGCCGCCGGTGCCGAGAAACAAAATTGGCTACAACGTGCGGTAAAAGGGCTGTCAGACATTTTTGTTCCCATTATTCCAGCCATTGTCGCCGGTGGTCTGTTGATGGGGATTTTCAACATCCTCACCGCGCCAGGTTTGATTATCGATGGCAAGTCCTTGATTGAGGCCTACCCACAAATGGGTGATCTGGCCAGTATGATCAATACGTTCGCTAATGCGCCATTTGTGTTCTTACC
>NZ_MUFH01000080.1:0-9576 GCF_001996115.1 Salinivibrio sp. MA427 | reverse complement strand
CAATAATAGCGCCTAACGCCACGCCATGACTTTCTCCAAAGGTGGTGACGCGAAAAATTTGTCCAATCGTATTGCCTGCCATGCCTTCCTCTGTTTGCCTGATGGGCATTGTTGTGTTTTTGCATACTTTGTTAGCAATTAACCATAAAGCAACCAAAGACGCAAAAAAATCCGCTGACTCGCCCCCTAAATAGAAAAAAGCCAGCACAAGGGCTGGCTAAGTAACACGAGCAAAGGCACGCATTAATCGCGATAAAGGGCAAATTCATCGGCACAGGCGACTAAATCGCGACGCGTAATCATAAAGACACCATGGCCTCCCTGCTCGAATTCAAGCCAATGCAAGGGCAAATGACCATACTGCTCTTGCATATGCACCATGGAGTTGCCCACTTCACAGATCAACACACCGTCTTCGCTAAGATAATCCGGCGCATTGGCAAGCATTCGACGCACTAACTTCAATCCATCCGTCCCCGCGGCGAGGCCCAGCTCTGGCTCATGACGGAACTCATCCGGTAAGTCGTCCATGTCTTCTGCATCGACATAAGGCGGGTTGCTCACAATTAAATCGTATTTGTCTTGTGGCACTTCTTTAAGCAAATCGGAACGGATTGGGATCACTTGCTCTTCCAAGCCGTGATCCTGAATATTGATTTCGGCAACATCGAGCGCATCGGTGGAAATATCAACCGCGTCTATCTCGGCATTGGGGAAGGCGTAAGCACAGGCAATCGCGATACAGCCACTGCCGGTACACAGATCCATTATTCGGTTCGGTGCATGCGGCAAAATACCGGCAAACTCTTGTTGGATGAGCTCACCTATCGGAGAGCGAGGCACCAATACCCGTTCGTCGACAAAGAACTCTAAACCACAGAAATAGGCCTTATTGGTCAAATACGCGACCGGCGTTTTATCGTTAATACGCGCAATCACACGCTCAACAATACGATGCTTTTCACTAGTTGTTAGGCGAGAAAAACGGGTTTCAGACGGGACATCAATAGGAAGATATAAGGTCGGGAGTACCAGCTGAACCGCTTCATCCCAAGCATTGTCAGTGCCATGGCCGTAAAATAACCCTGCCGCATTGAAACGACTGACTGTCCAGCGCAGCATGTCTTGCAGCGTATGTAACTCACTGACCACTTCTTCAGTAAAAATCGTATCCACATTGGCCTCCATCGGCTTCATGCAATTTGGGGTCGCCCTTTGACGCTAGGTCAGTACAATAAGCAGCATTTTGAGCTGGCTGATTGTACAATGAGCTTATTACCTCGGAGACAGTTTTTTTATGAGCAAAAAACCATCGATGACGGAAGAGGAGTTAGCACTATTCCGTGATGCCGTCAAAGGCGCAAAAAAGTTGGAGCAGGATACCATAAACCCGCCACAACGCCAGATGAGCAAACCACGTAAACAACGCCAGTTTGAGCGGCAAAGTAGCGACCATGCCTTTTATTTCTCCGATCAGTTTGAGCCACTTTTAACGGAGTCAGGGCCCATGCACTATGCGCGGCAAGACGTCTCTAAGTACGAAGTCAAACGGCTTCGTCGTGGCGTCTATGTGCCCGATATCTATTTAGATTTACATGGCATGACCCAAACCGAGGCAAAGCGAGAGCTCGGGGCGATGCTCGCCGAGTGCGTCAAAGAGGGGACCGGCTGTGCCAGCGTGATGCACGGTATTGGTAAAGGCATCCTCAAAGAAAAAATCCCCCTCTGGCTCGCCCAGCATCCCAGCGTGATGGCGTTTCATCAAGCGCCACGCGAGTTTGGTGGCGATGCTGCCCTCTTGGTATTAATCGAAGTGCCTGAGCGTTAGCGTCCGAGCTGACGTGGCGACATCAGGGTAGCCAGTGACGCCTGTTGCGTCGCTGTGTCAACGTCAATGATCGCCATTGCCGAGGTGGCAAACATTGGCGGTTGGCCCTCTTTTACCCATTCATTGGTCAAGTAGCCAACCAGCGGTAAATGTGAGATCAACAAAATCACACCGGGATTATCTACCTCTATCATCGCGCTTAGATACGTATGGACCTGATCGCTGTTTCCATACGGCGTAATACCCTCTTCAGTGAGTACTTCGCCAGCGGCAGGCAATAGAGGCGCACATGCTTGCCATGTCTGTTGCGCGCGTAAATACGGACTGACGAGTACTTTATCAATGGCCTGCCCGTTAAGCTGCTGCTGGAGCCAGGTTGCCATTTGTTGGCTTTGTTGCTCGCCATGCGCGGTCAATCCGCGTTCACTATCACTGGCCGCGAAAGCTTGTGCTTCGCCATGACGCATTATGATCAATTTCATCGCGTTAATACCCACACTTCTATACTGAGATTTGCTGCATGCTACCAAGGTAAAACACCAAAGACCAAATAAGTGGTTTGCGACTCTGGTCAGTGGTAGTCATACTTAACCTTAACTTATTTACTTTAAAAGTGAGTTGCTTGTGTACGTCAGCCCAAACGACAACAAACACTACCGTTATATCACGCTGCCTAATGCATTGCGTGTTTTACTGATCAACGATCCACAGGCGCATCGCAGCGCCGCGGCCTTGTCGGTCAATGTGGGGCACTTTCATGATCCGGTAGACCGACAAGGGCTCGCTCACTTTCTCGAGCACATGCTATTTTTAGGCACTGAGTCTTATCCAGTGATTGGCGATTTTCAGCGATTTATCAGCCAACATGGTGGCCATAACAACGCCTGGACGGGTACAGAAAATACCACCTTCTTTTTCGATATTCGTCCCAATCAGTTCGCCCCCGCCTTAGATCGCTTCAGCGCTTTCTTTATTTCACCGCGTTTCGACGCAGATGCCGTGGATAAAGAACGTCAATCAGTTGACGCTGAATATCGCATGAAGCTCAATGATGATGTGCGACGTATCTATCAAGTTCACAAAGAAACCATTAATCCTCAGCATCCGTTCGCCAAATTCTCCGTCGGTAGTGTAGAAACATTGGCTGACCGTCCGGATCAATCAGTGCGCGATGATTTGATCGCATTTTATCACGCCAATTACAGCGCGAATTTGATGACGGTTGCGCTCACCGGACCACAATCGCTCGATGACCTTGAGGCGCTGGCCCAGCAATATTTTGCCGCGATTGCTAATCATGATTATCCCGTGCTTACCGTTGACGCACCGCTAGTGACCAAGGCCGAGCGCCATCAATGGGTCACCATTGCGCCGCTTAAAGAGGTGCGCAAACTCACCCTCGCTTTCTCCGTGCCAGAAAGCCCTGATCAATATCGTACCAAGCCTTTATCTTACATTGCCCATCTGCTCGGTTATGAAGGCCCGGGTAGCCTGATGTCATTATTAAAAAATAAAGGCTATATCAACACACTCTCAGCAGGCGGCGGGATCAGTGGGCGAGACTTTCGCGAGTTTACACTTGGCTTTGCGCTCACCGAATTGGGCTTAAGCCACATCGACGATATCATCACCCATGTTTTTGAAGCGATCGCATTGATTCGACAGAACGGTGTCCAAGCTTGGCGCTATCAGGAAAAGCGGCAAGTGCAAGAGTTAGCTTTTCACTATCAAGACGCACTTCGCCCTATTGATACCGTGAGTCAGTTGGTCATGAATATGCACCATTACGCACCGGCCGATCTCTTGTATGGGGATTATATGATGGCCGGCTTCGATCACACTCAAATTCAAACCATGTTGCAGCATATGAGCGTCGATAACGTTCGAGTGATGCTGGTGGCAAAAGGCTTTAGCCATGATCAGCAAGCAGAATGGTATCAAACGCCTTATTCCATCAAACGGTTTTCTGCTAAGCAAATCGCACAATGGAAAACAGACTCGATATCGCCAGCGCTCGCCCTACCGGATCCAAACCCCTATATTGCCGATGCACTGCACCCGCTCCCCGTTGAGCCCGACCAAAGTGACACCCCGCACTTAATCGAGACGTTGCCAGGCTTTCGTCTCTGGCATGGCCAAGAGCCACACTTCCGCGTGCCGAAAGGGCATGTCTATATTGCCATTGATAGCCCACATGCGGTCGCGACGGTTAAAAATATTGTCATGACCCGGCTTAGCGTTGAGATGTTATTAGAAGCATTGAATGAGCAAGCGTATCAGGCCGAAATTGCGGGCATGAATTACAATTTGTATGCGCACCAAGGCGGCGTGACCTTAACCCTCAGTGGCTTTAACGATAAGCAACCTTTATTACTCAAGCTGATTTTACAGCGATTTTCTCAGCGCAGTTTTAATCCCGAACGCTTTGAAACGATTAAAGCGCAGCTAAAACGAAGCTGGGAAAATGCCGAGAAAAATAAACCACTCAGTCAGCTGTACAACAGTATGACCGGCTTATTGCAACCCAATAACCCACCATATCATGCCCTTTTAAGTGCATTAGAGACGGTGACATTGCGCGATCTACCTGAGTTTGTCGAGGCCATGCTCGCCACCCTCCATGTCGATATGTTTGTCTATGGCAATTGGCACCTTAACCATACGCAAGCACTGGCCAACACCGTTAAAGATGCGCTACGCGTAGAAGGGCAAGCCTATCAAGAATCGGTGCGACCGCTGACCTTGCTCGACGGTGTGGGCACCGTCAGTTATGAGCGCACTCTTGGACACGCAGAGTCCGCGCTCTTGGTGTATTATCAAAGCGCATCTACCGACCCGGAGGCGGTGGCGACCTATACCCTCGCGAACCATCTCATGTCGTCCGCTTTTTTTAACGAATTACGGACTAAACAACAACTTGGTTATATGGTTGGCGCGAACAATTTACCCCTCAATCGTCACCCTGGATTGATTTTTTACGTGCAATCGCCGTTGGCAGGCCCTGAGTTATTAATGGGGGCGATTGACGATTTTTTGAATGCGTTTTTTATGGTGCTCTTGGAGATGAGCGAATCGCGTTGGCAGAGCAGCAAACAGAGCCTACTCGCCCAGGTGCGAGAGCCAGATAATAATTTACGCGCGCGTGCGCAACGTTACTGGATCAGTATTGGCAACAAAGATTATCACTATCAACGTCGCGAGCAAGTGGCCGACGCCATGGCTGAGCTCACACGCGCTGATATGGTACGCTTTGTGGTCAATACCTTAAAACCAAGAACCGCCGATAGACTTGTGATGCACAGCTGTGGCATTGACCACCAAGACGATGCCACCTTAGACGGCGCTCACCCTATTACCGATATTGAGGCTTTCCGTGCACAGTGTCGGCGCAGTGAAGACTAACCTACCGTTAAAATATAAAAAAACAGGGCCGCGCTTTGTGGCCCTGTTTTTTTGCTTGGCGCTCGCTCTTTTTTAAGCGACGCACTTATTCGGTATCGGGATAGAAGACATCGCCTTCTTTCGCCATTGCCAACAGGCGTTCACAAGGCGCAAACCGTTCACCGTAACGATTTTGATGCGCTTGGAGCAAGCTCACCACACGTTCGATACCAATATGATCCATGTAGCGGAACGGTCCGCCCAAAAATGGCGGGAAGCCAATGCCAAAGATCGCACCAATATCGCCATCTCGTGCCGAGCGAATGACGCCCTCGTCGAGGCAACGTGCCGCCTCATTCAGCATCATTAGCGCGCAACGCTGGGCCACTTCATGACCCGACAAACTCGCATTGAGTTTAATGTTCAATAAGCTATAGATCTTTTTATCAACCTGCTTACCTTTGCTGCCTTTTTTACTGGCATCGTAGCGATAAAAGCCTTTACCGGTTTTACGCCCTTTACGGTCATCATTTAACAGCACATCAAAGACATCTGGCGCTTCAAAGCGCTTACCCAGCTCCTGGGTGAGAATTGGCGCAATTTTAGCCCCAATATCAATACCCACTTCGTCAAGCAACGTAATAGGACCGACCGGGAAACCAAAGTCGAGCAATGCATTATCGATATGTTCAATCGTTTCGCCAGCCAATAACACACGCGCCGCCTCGTTCATGTACGGGGCAAGAATCCGGTTCACATAGAATCCAGCGCTATCACCCACCACAATCGGTGTTTTCCCCTGTTTGCGAGCAAGCTCGACCACGGTAGATATCGTCTTATCACTGGTCCCTTGGTGCGGAATTACCTCGACTAAAGGCATTTTTTCCACCGGGCTGAAGTAATGCAAGCCAACAACCTTCTCTGGCCGCTGGCTGCCTTCGGCAATTTGGTGGATAGGCAGTGAAGAGGTATTGGTGGCAAAAATAGCGTCTTTACTTGTTATCGACTCCATCTCTTGCACCATGCGGTGTTTTAGCGATAAATCTTCAAACACCGCTTCAACCACCACGTCAGCATTCGACAAGGTCGTGGCTTGTGTGTCACTGCGTAATGACTTTGATTCAGGCGTCATCACCAGCTCGCCAAACTGTCGAGCTTCTTCCGCGAAACCTGTTTTTAGTCCTTTATCTAGGCCTTTTTTGACCACCGCTAAGATAGCATCCGCTGCCGGATAATTACCCCGCGTTTTGGCACGCGCTTTTTTACCCGCTTGATCAAAGACGAGGTTACGCCCTACCGAATTTCCGCTTAACATCCAGCTTTGCCATGTCCGGCTGCGTTTCGGCTTGGACTTTTGCGCCAACGCTTCGGCGACATCAAGCAGAACCGTATTCGGGACACAATCATCAATCACGCCGAGTTTTTTCGCTTTCTTCGCCCGAAGCTGCTTACCGGTTAGCATCATGTCCAATGCATCGGGGACGCCTATTAAGCGCGGTAAACGCTGCGTACCGCCCG
Source organism: Salinivibrio sp. MA427 (assembly GCF_001996115.1). Classification (NCBI taxonomy): domain Bacteria; kingdom Pseudomonadati; phylum Pseudomonadota; class Gammaproteobacteria; order Vibrionales; family Vibrionaceae; genus Salinivibrio; species Salinivibrio sp. MA427. The sequence continues at coordinate 2,849 of NZ_MUFH01000080.1, read as the reverse complement.
ATCCGGGAAGCAGACCAAGTTGCACCTCCGGCAAGCCCAGTCGCGTTTTATCCCAATCAGTAGCAACCCGACTGTGACAGGCAAGAGCTAACTCTAACCCACCGCCTAAACAAGGACCATGAATCGCAGCCACCACATGAAAAGGCAGTTTTTCAATACGTGAGAATAAGGCTTGCCCTTGCCCCGCGATCTCACTCGCTTGTTCGGCACTTTCACACGCCTCTAGCATGCGCACGTCAGCGCCTGCGACAAAGTTGTCCGGTTTGCCAGAGTGAATCACCAGTCCTTTAATCGACTGGTTGCCCTCGAGTTGATCCAGCACCGCTGAAACGCCCTCGACAAAACTCGCTTGCAAGGTGTTCATACTCTCGCCAGGCACATCAATGGTCAGCCAAGCAATGTGATTATCAGCAATCGTTAACGTAAAGGCTTGCGTATTATCGGTTGTCATTATTCTGCCTCCAAGATCATTGCAGCACCTAGCCCACCAGCCGCGCACGCGGTGTTAAGCGCTAATCCTCCACCACGACGTTTAAGCTCACGCAGTGTTTGAGTGATCATGCGCGCGCCTGTAGCAGCAAAGGGGTGGCCGTAAGCAAGCGAGCCGCCCAGCACGTTGAATTTGTCCATATCAATTTCACCGATGGCGCGATCACGATTGAGGTGCTCACGGGCAAAGGTATCAGAGGCAAACATTTTCACATTCGATAGGGTTTGCGCGGCAAACGCTTCGTGCATATCAATTAAGGTGAGATCCGCCAACGTGATCCCCGCGCGGTCTAACGCCATCGGGGTCGCATACGAAGGGCCCATCAACATATCTTTTTGTACGCCAATCGCCGAAAACGCGTAGGAGCGTATATAACCTAAGACCTCGAGTCCAAGCGCTTTAGCACGGCTTTCTGGCATCATTAATACTGCCGCCGCACCATCAGTGAGCGGCGTACAGTTTGCCGCGGTCACAGAGCCATGTTTACGGTCAAATGCAGGGCGTAATTTGGCATAATCTTCCAGGGTGGAATGGGGACGCAAGTTATTATCTTGTCCAATCCACGCTTTGTATGGTTCAGGGTACGCCGTCATGACTTCATCACTAAGCAAGCCTTCATCCCACGCTTTACTGGCAAGCTGATGAGAGCGAAGCGCGAGTGCGTCTTGATCGCCTCGTGAAATTTGATGTGACTTCGCCATTTGTTCAGCGGTCTGCCCCATGCTGAGGCCGGTTGAGTATTCGGCGACGGCCGGTGGTACAGGGGCTAAATCTTTAACCGATAGCTTACTGAGCAGCTTTAAGCGCTGACTCATGGTTTTCGCTTTGCTTAAATCTAACAAGGTACGGGCGAGCTTTTTGCTTACGCCAATCGGCAAGACCGATGACGAATCCGCGCCCCCGGCAATTCCCACTTGGATATTGCCTGCAATCATGCTTTCTGCCACATTGGCAACGGCTTGAAAGCTAGTCGCACAGGCACGGGTGACACTGTAGGCATCGGTGTGAATGTCCATCCCCGTACCCAATACAATTTCTCGCGCAATGTTGGGGGCTTCAGGCATTTGCACTACCTGCCCAAACACCACTTGATCAATGTCTTTTGGGGAAATACTGCTGCGGTTCAGCAGTTCTTGTACCACCATTTTGCCCAAATCAACCGCTGGCACATCAGTGAAAGCGGTTGATTGGCGCGCAAATGGCGTACGCAGCCCAGACACAATGGCAATACGATCACCATTGCCGGTTTTAAGATGTTGCTGAGACGTCATCACTGCTCCTTAGGATGTTCTACAGGTCTGACCAGGATTGTAACCAAATTGTTACTAGCTTAAAACACCCGTTTTAATTGATTGGTAAGATTGCCAACAAGCGCACAGTTCCGTGTACCCTGTACCGAGAGTGATTTAATAACAGCAGATTGAAAAGAAACTACGGCATAAAAAAAGGGGCTACACGCTAGCGTGAGCCCCAAAAAAGATTGGAAAGCAAAACGATAATCTGGGAAGTGTGCAGTGCTTTTCCCGCACCCAGATCCGAACAGAAAGTCATATCATTCAAAAAGGAAACGCCGTTCACTCAACCTCACGAGTGTCGACACATGGCCGATAACGACAGGGTTAACTTTACCGATTTGCAGGGATTCAATATTGAAACAGATCAAACTTGTGCCGATTTTTCACCTAAGCTGAAATTAAATGACAAATCACTCGGTCTATAGACGGACGCATCGATAAAAAAGGTTTATCCTGCATGACTCGACAAGCCCGCTACGAGGCATTGGTACGCGCTTGGCACCGTGATCTCTACCGGTATGCCTATTGGTTGGCCAAAGATCCACATATCGCCGAAGACTTAGTTCAAGAGACGTGCCTGCGTGCCTGGCGATCCTTGGACAGTTTGCACGACGAGAAGGCAGCGAAAGCCTGGTTGATCACTATTTTGCGCCGAGAAAACGCACGACGTTTTGAGCGCAAACAGCACGATCATATCGATATACAAGACGGAGAATGGGAAGATAAAACCCGTCCCAGCCAAGAAGCTTCAATGGAGCAGCGCTGGTTACATCGACAAATTGCCGCCCTCGCCCCGGAATATCGCGAACCATTGGTGCTCCAAGTGATTGTCGGCTTTAGCGGTGAGGAAATTGCGCAACTGTTAGATTTAAATAAAAACACCGTGATGACACGCTTATTTAGGGCCCGTGCACAACTCAAAGAAGCGCTTGATAATCCAACGGCAGGAGGGCAACAGTATGGACGATCTTGAATTTCGACGCCGTCTTTTGGCCGACCCGTCTGATCCCGAGCTACAGGCATCGAAGGCGGCCTCTCCTCGTCATCAACGCTATGCCGAGGAT
>NZ_MUFH01000008.1:0-33387 GCF_001996115.1 Salinivibrio sp. MA427 | reverse complement strand
ATTTTGAGCACACGCGCGGCTGTTTTCCGCCACTCGCGGTTGGGCTGTAACGGAATACCGGACGAATACATGCCCGGCTCAGTGATTGGCCGCATCACCATCGCCATTCCTGTGATGGTCACGTTATCTGTGATTTCCATATGGCCATTAAACACGCTGGCGCCACCGATAATGCAGTGTTTACCTACTTTGAGGCTGCCTGCCATTACCGTTGCACCCGCGATTGCCGTGTTCTCACCAATCGAGACATTATGCGCAATCTGGCACTGATTGTCGATAATCACGCCATCAGCAATCTCGGTATCATCCAACGCCCCACGGTCGATAGTGGTACAGGCACCTATTTCGACTCGGTTACCAATCACAACCCGGCCAAGCTGAGGGATTTTAATCCATTTGCCTTTGTCATTGGCGTAGCCAAACCCATCTGCGCCGATCACTGTTCCTGCTTGAACCAAACAATCTTGACCGATAACGACATGATGATAGACGCTAACATTGGCCCACAGTTTTGTCCGCGCGCCGAGTTTTGCGCCCTTACCAATAAAGCAACCTGCACCAATTTGAACGTTGTCACCAATCAACGCCCCAGATTCAATCACCGCATTAGGGCCAATGGCGACGCCTTCACCTAGGACGGCATCACTTGCAACGACCGCTGACGACGCGATATCGGTGGCGCAGGCAGGGGTCGTATCTAAAATTTGTGCGACCTTCGCGTAGGCTAAATAGGGGTCTGACACCACCAAGGCATTGCCATGACAATAAGCAAGATCGCCTTCTTTAAGCATCACCGCGCTAGCACGACACAGTGCAAGACCCTTCCGATATTTCGGACTCGATAAGAAGGTAATTTGCCCTTCTCCCGCTGAATTCATCCCTGCAAGCGAGGTTATCGTTACAGCGCCGTCTCCGTGGAGCTGTGCATCCAGTTTTTCCGCTAATTCAGCGAGAGTAATTGAAACCATGGGCTCCTCGACGGTTAGTTAACTGCGTTAATCACTTTTTCAGACAAATCATCACTTGGGTTCGCATACAAAACGGCATTGGCATCAATCACGATGTCATAGCCCTCTTGCTCTGCTACTTTATCGACGGCTTTTTTCAGCTTTTGCACCAGCTTAGACTCTTCTTGGCCGCCGCGCTTGCGCTGATCTTCCTGCAAGGCTTTTACTTTGAGTTTATAGTCAGACTCCATCGACTGAAGCTCGCGTTGTAGCTTCACGCGCTCGTCTTCGCTCATCAGCTCACCATTACGTTTAAGTTTTTCTACGCCTTTTGAGAGCTTTTCTTTCAAACGTTCAATCTCTGCGACGCGATCTTTAAATTCACCACGCAATTTCTCATTGAGGTTATTTTTTTGCGCTAGCTGCGACATCACAGCGCCGGTTGATACGTAGCCCACTTTCTGTGCAGCATCAGCCGCTGATGCGTACATGGACGTGGTCAATACCGCGACACTCAGTCCCGCTGCTTTCAAAAATGATTTCACAATAGTCTCCTTTCTGATCATCAGAATGTGCGCCCGATCGTGAAGGTAAAGAACTCTTCATCGTCGCCAGGCTGGCTAGTTATAGGTTTTGCGATGGAAAACACCAAAGGTGCCATCGGTGACATCCACTGCAGTGCCACACCGTAAGCGGCACTGATATTGGATGGATCTGAATAATCCTTAATATTATCCCGGCCACTGTAAGCAGCAGCGGCGGATACGTCATACTCGGTATCCCACACTGAAGCGGCATCGATAAACACACTGGTACGGATTTGTTCGCGCGCTTCCTCTGAGGCAAACGGTGTTGGCACAATCAACTCGGCACTGGCGCGTGCCATAGCATTACCGCCTACAGAATCTGAAGAGCCGTAATCCCCTTCATTATTCTCAACATCATCACTATTTGGCTGAGGTGAACCACCCTTGCCATAGACTGCTTTCGGCCCAACCGAGTTTGAGCGGAAACCGCGCAACGAGGAGAACCCCCCCGCGTAATAGTTTTCATAAAACGGCAGCATATGGTCTTGGCCATTGGTTTGGCCATAACCGTTACCATACGCAAGTCGGCCACGCATCAATAGGGTGTATTCATGTTCTTGCGTCAACGGCACGTATTGGCGAATATCGTACTGCATTTTAAAATACTGAACGTCTGAGCCCGGTACTGTCATGCGGTAAGACGCTCGCTGATAATTACCGGCAGTCGGGAAGTAACCACGGTTAAGGCTGTTACGCGTCCATGAAACGGACATATCAAAATCATCGACTTCGAGTCCACCATTGTTCGTACGGTTATCATCGTGACGGTCAAGAAATTTCTTGATTTGGTAGTACTCACCAATATTTTCGATTTTGTTGTGGGTGTAACCGAGCGAGAAGTCGATCGAATTCAGCTCATCGGTCCAAAAGCCCCACGTCAGGTTGGTACCGTAACTCTCGTTGGTATACTCAACGATGTTGGCGTCACGCGCCTCAAACTCGTTGTAGAAGACCTTACCGCCAAGGCTGACACCGTCGAGGGTAAAGTAAGGGTCACGGTATTCAAGCGTTAGGTTTTTACGGTAATCATTGACCATGGCGTTGATGCCAAAGCGATTACCGGTACCGGCAAAGTTATCTTGCTGCAAACCGAGCTGTAAACTGGCGCCTGACTCGGTGCCATAACCGATACCAAAGTTGATGCTGCCTGAGTTAGCTTCTTTGACTTTATAGTTAACATCGACTTGATCGTCCGTGCCTGGTACGCGCTGAGTGTCCACTTCAACATTCTGGAAAAAGCCGGTACGACTCAACCGCTCTTTCCCCCGAGTGACCGCTTTGGCGTTTAGCCAGGTTCCTTCCAGCTGTCGCATTTCACGGCGTAACACTTCATCTTTAGACGTGGTATTCCCGGAAAAGCGGATATTGCGCACGTAGATACGCTTACCCGGCTCGACATTCACGGTCAGTGAGACTTGTTGATTGTCATCGTCAAAAGTCGGCATGGTATTGACTTTGGGGTAGGCAAAGCCGGTTTCACCAAGATGGCGCTTAATGGCCTCTTCGAGTGCAGTCACCTTATCGCCATTGTAGGTATCACCACGGGTAAAGCTGACCAATGAACGGTAAGTGTCTTCGTTTTGMGGATCGCCACGAAAGTTGACATCAGCAATCTCATACGGCTTGCCTTCATTCACATTCAGAGTGATGTAAACACCCTTTTTATCTGGCGAAATAGCCACCTGGGTCGATTCAACGCGAAACTTTAAATACCCACGATTGAGATAAAAATTACGCAGTTTTTCCAGATCGCCCGCAAGCACCTGCTTTTGATACTTTTCGTTGGCTAAGAAATTCCACCACGGCACATCGGCACGCAAATCGAAGCTATCGCGTAATGCGTCATCACTGAAGACGTCGTTGCCCACGAAATTGATCTGCTCAATCTTGGCCGAGACACCCTCAGTAAATACAAACTTCAAATCTGCACGGTTTCGTGGCAAAGGCGTAACAACGGCTTTTACCGACGCACTGTATTTACCCACACTGTAGTAAAAGTCTTCTAAACCTTTTTCAATTTTGCTGAGTTTAGTCCGATCAAGCGCCTCACCGACGCGCAACCCAGAAGAGGTGAGGTTTTCTTGTAGCTGCTCTTTTTTAATTGCTTTGTTGCCTGAGAACGAAATGCTCGCAATAGTAGGACGCTCCACGACTTTAACCAGCAAGGTTTGATCATCGCGATAGACGCGCACATCCTCGAAATTACCCGAGGCAAACAGTGCATTTATCACATCCGCCACATCCTCGTCGTCGACGTTGTCACCGACACGGACCGGCATCGATAGCAATGCAGCTCCTAAGCTGACGCGCTGTAGGCCTTCAAAGCGGATATCGCTTACCTCGAATGTGTCAGCATGCGCCATACTGCTGCTTACTAAAAGAGACGCTATTAATAGTTTTTTCATCGCCATGTGCTATCTGACTTATCCTTGAATACTAACCGTTTAAAGTCGGGCGAAGTCGTTAAACAATGCCACTGCCATCACCATCATCAACACGGCAGCGCCGATACGATACCCAAAGTCCTGTACACGCTCGGAAACCGGTTTTCGTGTCACAGCCTCAATCCCAAAGAACAGCAAATGGCCGCCATCTAATACGGGCAGAGGAAGTAAATTGATAATGCCTAGGTTCACACTGATCAGTGCCATGAACCCTAAAAATGAGATCAATCCGATCTCTGCTGTCATGCCCGCGCCTTTCGCGATCGATATAGGACCACTTAAGTTGTTCACACCCACATCACCGGTGATCAGTTTTTTTATCATATTGACGGTCATGCTGATCACTTGGCCCGTTTTATTGACCGCTTCTGGTATCGCCGCTAACGGCCCATATTGTTGCGTGAAACGGTATGATTCAGGCCATGCTGCCATTTGAGGAGCAATCCCCGCATACCCTGTCATTTGACCTTCAACGTCACGCGCATCCGGGGTGAGTGTCAAATTTTGCGTTTCCCCATCGCGGACGATTGTCAGCGACAAGCTTTGATTGGGACTTCGTTTGATCACCGCAACGAGCGCTTGCCATGATGCCAACTCAGTGTCATCCACGGCAACGATCTTATCACCTTGCTCGAGTCCAGCTTGCGCTGCCGCGCTCTGTTCAACCACTTGTGCGACCGACAATGTGATCGCGGGTCGATAAGGCGTGATGCCAAGCGTCGTCAAAGGCGATTGTTTTTCTGGATCAAACTGCCATTGCGTGAGATCTAGGGTGTAATCGCGTTGATAAGTTTGCGCCGGACTCTGTTTCGCAGTGAGGGTCATGCTCTCATCACCAATATGCCCGATCAACGCAAAATTAACCGCTTGCCAATCAGCGGTTTCGACGCCGGAAACTTGGGTTAGTTCCATTCCTGATTCGATTCCGGCTTCAGCCGCAATCGAGTTGGGGGATATTTCGCCGATCACAGGTTTGACAGCAGGAACACCGATCATCATCACCAGCCAATACGCAAAGGCGGCAAAGATAAAGTTAGCGATAGGGCCGGCGGCGACAATGGCGCTACGTTGCCATAGGGGTTGGTTGTTAAATGCGCGGTGCTTGTCTGCGTCAGGAACAGCCTCAATACGCTCATCCAACATYTTGACGTAGCCACCGAGCGGGATCGCAGCAATCACGTATTCGGTATTGTCTTTGCCGTACCAGCGCCATAATGCGCGACCAAAACCAATTGAAAAACGCTCAACCTTTACACCACAGCGACGAGCGACCCAAAAGTGACCGTATTCGTGAATTGCAACCAGTATGCCAAGCGCGACAATAAACGCCGCCGCGTTCCAAAGAAAATCGCTCATTTTGTCACCTTAGTAATCTGCTCATTGGCAGCCATGCGAGCTATTCTATCCAGCTCAAATAAGCAATCCAAGCTTGTTGGCGTGGGAAGCGATGATTGGGTCAATACCTGCTCATTGATGCGAGCAATATCCATAAAGCTGATCTYTCCGGCAAGAAACGCGGCGACAGCTTGCTCATTGGCGGCATTGAGCGTGGTGGTTGCTGCTTGCCCCTGCTTACAGGCTGCGATCGCGAGCGAAAGACAAGGATAACGACACGCATCCGGTGCCATAAAAGTAAATTCGCCAATTTGAGTGAAATCAAGAGGCGCTACCGACGCTTGAACGCGATCAGGATATCCCATTGCATGAGCAATCGGCGTACACATATCGGGCGTACCCAATTGCGCGAGCACCGAGCCATCACACATCTGTACCATGGAGTGGATCACTGACTGCGGGTGGATCACCACGTCCAGTTGATGAGGCTGGGCGTTGAATAACCATCGCGCCTCAATGTATTCCAAACCTTTATTCATCATGGTTGCTGAATCGACCGAGATTTTTGGCCCCATCGACCAATTAGGATGTGCGATGGCCTCTTCAACACTGACGGTCGCTAAGCTTTGTGGGTCACGATAGCGAAATGGTCCACCCGAGCCTGTTAGCAAAATTTTATTGACGCCGGCCGATTGCAAATCACAGCGTCCAGGCTGTTGCTGCACGGATTGCGGCAAGCATTGAAAGATCGCATTGTGTTCACTGTCGATGGGCAGCAGCTCAGCGCCGTATTGATAAACAGCATCAATAAAAAACTGCCCAGACATTACCAAGGCTTCTTTATTGGCAAGCAGCACCCGTTTGCCCGCTTTAACCGCCGCCATTGTTGAAGACAGCCCGGCCGCGCCAACAACTGCCGCCATCACCATATCCACTTCAGGTAATGCCGCAAGGTGACATAAACTGTCCTCGCCAGCGAGTACTTCGGTGCCGATCCCTCTTTCACGCAACGCATGACGCAACTGTTGCGCTGACGCGCGATTGGCCATCGCGGCGTAAGCAGGTTGCCAATCGACACATAACGCAATCATTTTCTCGACATTGGTATGTGCAGCCAATGCCGTCACTTCAAACTTTTCAGGGTTGGCTGCAACCACTTTTAAGGTACTGGAGCCAATAGAACCTGTGGCGCCTAATACGGTGATTCTTTGCATGTCGAAGACTCGTTTCACTTAATTCGCAAATGCGAAGTACAACACGGTAAACACTGGGAACGCTGCCGTTAAGCTATCAATGCGATCAAGAATGCCCCCATGACCTGGAAGCAAATTACCACTGTCTTTCACGCCAGCGACGCGTTTAAACATGCTCTCCGCTAAGTCACCCAACACGGACGCCAAGGCGGTCACCACAGTGACAGCCAAGAACACGCCAACATTGGCGAAATGGAYGTTTAACAGATGCGTCCCTAACCAGGTCACTGCCACTGCCGCAGTGAGCCCACCCAGTAATCCTTCGAGGGTTTTATTCGGGCTGACCGCAGGGGCCATTTTATGTTTACCGAACTTTTTCCCGGCAAAATAGGCACCACTATCTGCGCACCAAACAAGAACAAAAACCAGCAGCACTAACTTGGCGCCATAAAAAGAGGAGAACTGGTAGTCTGTTGCACGCAACAGCAAGACACTCCACATAAACGGTAACAGGGTAACGAGACCAAAGAGTAGGCGTAGTAACTTGCTGTGGGTCCAATATGCCCCTGAGCGAGGGTATGAGAGCACTAACACGGTTGCGAATAGCCACCAAGCCGCGCCGGTTGCCGCCAGTGCGAAAGGTGGCAGTGTGACATGCCCGAGCGCCATGGCACTAAAAGGAATACTAAAGAGCGAAAGTGCCAGCGCTGCAGCGGGGATAATAAAGGTAAAAAGACGCGAAGACGCCGAGACAAACTGCGTCCATTCCCAAAGTCCAATTAAAGTGACAGCCGCTATCGCTGCAACAAATGCAGGAAACGGTAAGTAAAAGACTCCAGCGACCACTAACGGGACTAACAAGGCCGCGGTTAAAACACGTTGTTTGAGCAAACTGATTCCTCGTGGTTACTTATCCGTTGTTATCATGGCTTTAATTTGCTCGCCGGTGCAGCCAAAACGTCGTTCACGATTGACATACCAAGCCACGGCATCATACAAACTTTGTTCGTTGAAATCAGGCCAATATTGCTCGGTAAAACATAACTCTGCATAGGCAGCTTGCCATAAAATAAAGTTACTGATGCGGCATTCGCCGCTGGTGCGGATCATTAAATCGACATCCGGTAAATCTGCCAACATTAAATGACGCGCAATATCCTGTTCCCCAATATCATTGGGTTGTAAGTGACCGGCGACAACCTGTTCAGCGACACGACGTGTTGCCTGGGTAATATCCCATTGCCCACCGTAATTCGCCGCAATATTGAGTACCAAACGGTCATTATTTGCCGTTAACGCTTGAGCTTCGGCAATTTTCGTTTGCAARGAAGGGCTGAATCGAGAGGTGTCACCAATAATGCGTAATTGCACACCGTGACTGTCGAGCCGTTTAGCTTCACGCGATAGCACATTGATAAATAGCTCCATCAATACGCTGACTTCGTCTTCTGGACGACGCCAGTTTTCACTACTAAACGCAAATAAAGTTAGCGCTTTCACACCAAGCTCAGACGCCGCCTTGACGGTCTTACGTACCGCTTTGACGCCCGCTTTATGCCCGAACACACGGGCTTTTCCGCGAGCCTTGGCCCAGCGTCCATTGCCATCCATGATAATGGCGATGTGTTGCGGTAAAGCGGCAGATTCGAGCTGCGCATCAAGAGACTGGGAACTCATGTTTCTCCTTGGCAAATAAAAAGCGCTGTACTGCACGCACAGCGCTTTAGCATTGGCGGTAAAGTCTAATGAGATTTAGACTTCCATCAACTCTTTTTCTTTTGCATCAAGAAGTGTATCAACATTCTTAACCGCTTCATCAGTCAACTTTTGAATGTCATCTTGCGCACGGTGCTCGTCGTCTTCTGAAATTTCTTTGTCTTTTAATAGTGCTTTGAGATCACCATTGGCATCACGACGGATGTTACGTACTGCAACACGCGCATTTTCACCTTCAGAACGAACAACTTTCACCATGTCTTTACGGCGATCTTCGGTCAGTGGTGGCAAAGGCACACGGATCACGGTACCTGCTGAGGCTGGGTTCAAGCCTAGGTCAGAGGTCATGATCGCCTTTTCAACCGCTTGGGTTACTTGCTTATCATATACGCTAATCGCCAAGGTACGCGAATCTTCAGCAACAATAGACGCAAGTTGGTTTAAAGGCGTTTGCGCGCCGTAATACTCAACGGTAAGGCCTTCTAGTAGGCTTGGATGTGCACGCCCAGTGCGCAGTTTACCTAATGTGTGCTTAAGCGCTTCTACACTTTTTTCCATACGCGCTTTGGCGTCGTCTTTTATGTCATTAATCACGGGAATATCCTTGCGATTGAATTAATTTGTAAGATTATGCCACCAATATTGGCTTAGCTGTTAGTGATCAAGGTGCCTTCTGCTTCACCCATCACGACACGGCGTAACGCACCTGGCTTATTCATGTTAAATACACGAAGAGGCAGTTTATGGTCGCGTGCAAGTGTAAATGCGGCCAAATCCATCACTTTCAACTCTTTTTCTAACACATCTTGATATGTCAGCGAGTCATAAAGTGTTGCATCTGGGTTTTTGGTTGGATCATCACTGTATACACCGTCGACTTTGGTCGCTTTAATCACCACATCGGATTCAATTTCAATACCGCGTAAACAGGCAGCCGAGTCGGTAGTAAAGAAAGGGTTACCGGTCCCAGCAGAGAAAATCACCACCCGACCATTACGAAGTTGGCTGATGGCTTCCGCCCAGTTATAGCTGTCACATACACCGTTTAGAGGAATCGCTGACATCACTCGTGCGTTCACATAGGCACGATGAAGTGCGTCACGCATCGCCAAACCGTTCATCACGGTGGCTAACATACCCATGTGATCGCCCACAACACGGATCATTCCCGCCTCAGCAAGACCCGCACCACGGAATAAATTCCCGCCACCGATGACCAATCCTACCTGAACACCCAGCTCGACCAGTTCTTTTATTTCTTGCGCCATACGATCAAGCACGGTGGGATCGATACCGAATCCATCTTTGCCCTGCAGGGCTTCACCGCTCAGTTTAAGTAAAATTCGTTGATATGCAGGCTTAGGATTTGTAGTCATTTCACTACCTTTCTATTAGGCACTAATTAGGGAAGAAGGTTATGGAAGACCGCGGCGAGCACCGCGGTCTGAGTCAGCAAGAATTAGCTTTGTTGTACAGCAGCAACTTCTGCAGCAAAGTCTACTTCTTCTTTCTCGATGCCTTCGCCCACTTCAAAACGGATGAAGTTAGTCACTTCGGCACCTTTTTCTTTCAGCATTTGACCCACAGTTTGTGCTGGATCCATCACGAATGCTTGACCTGTCAGAGAAATTTCACCGGTGAATTTCTTCATACGGCCAACAACCATTTTCTCTGCGATATCAGCTGGCTTGCCTGATTCCATTGCGATATCAACTTGAATTTTCTTCTCTTTTTCAACAACGTCAGCAGGCACATCTTCAGGGTTCACGTAGTCAGGCTTAGACGCGGCAATGTGCATAGCAACGTGCTTGATGGTTTCTTCGTCAGCTTTCGCAGCAACAACCACACCGATACGATCGCCGTGACGGTAAGAACCGACTTTCTCGCCTTCGATGAATGAAACACGGCGGATATCCATGTTTTCACCGATTTTTGCAACAAGCTCAGCACGCTGCTGTTCGAATTTTTCTTTCAGCGCGTCGATTGCTAGGCCTTCAGCCAGTGCTGTTTCTGCCACTTGGTTAGCAAATGCAGCGAAATTCGCGTCTTTAGCAACAAAGTCAGTTTCACAGTTAATTTCAACGATCGCAGCTTTGCCGTCGTTTTCTTTAACTAGGATGACACCTTCAGCAGCAACACGGCCAGCTTTCTTCGCTGCTTTTGCCGCGCCGCTCTTACGCATGTTTTCGATTGCAACTTCGATGTCAGCGTTCGCTTCAACCAGTGCTTTTTTACATTCCATCATGCCAGCGCCAGTGCGCTCGCGCAGTTCTTTAACCAGGGCAGCGGTAACAGTTGCCATTGTTCAATCCTCGATTCGAAACTATTTTGGGTAAAAAACAGGGGCCCGATATCGGCCCCTGCTAACCATACTTAGCTTACAGCATGAAAGATGACACGCTGATGGCTAAGAACGCTCACAAGGAGCTGTCGTCTTACTCAGCGACTTCAACCAGCTCGTCTTCTGCTTGCGTGACGATGTCTTGGCTACGGCCTTCTTTGTAAGCGTCAGACGCTGCGTTCAGGTACAGTTGGATAGCGCGAATTGCGTCATCGTTACCTGGAATTACGTGATCAACGCCGTCAGGGTTAGAGTTAGTATCTACCACTGCAAAGACTGGGATGCCCAGATTATTCGCTTCTTTGATGGCAATGTGCTCGTGATCTGCATCGATAACGAACATTGCATCAGGTAGGCCGTTCATGTTCTTGATACCACCCAGTGATTTGTCGAGTTTTTCCATCTCACGGGTGTACATCAGCGCTTCTTTTTTGGTCAGCTTTTCAAACGTACCGTCACTCGCTTGAGTTTCCAGATCTTTTAGACGTTTGATAGATGTGCGAACGGTTTTCCAGTTGGTCAGCATGCCGCCCAACCAACGGTTACTTACATAAAACTGCTCGCAGTTTTCTGCTGCCGTTTTTACCGCTTCGCTTGCTGCGCGCTTAGTACCAACAAACAGAACTTTACCTTTACGCTCACCGATTTTTGACAGTTCAGCCAGTGACTCGTTGAACATTGGTACGGTTTTTTCAAGGTTGATGATGTGCACTTTGTTACGTGAACCAAAAATGAATGGCTTCATTTTTGGGTTCCAGAAACGAGTTTGGTGACCGAAGTGTACACCCGCCTTGAGCATGTCGCGCATTGAAACAGTAGCCATGATAAATTCCTCTCGGGGTTAGGCCTCCACATATCCCATTTACCGACCCGTTAGTGGGCACCCCGGTCAATGTGTCGATATGTGTGTGATTTAAGAATAAAAATGATAATTGAACCCCATCAAACTGAAACCTAGCTCGGCTAGACCTAGCATGGCTAGATTGATCATAATGACGGTTTTCGGCGCGCTTTATATCACAAACACATGGGTAAAATCCAGTTAAATTGCGCGCGCAATCCGCCTAAACCTATACGATGACCGCGCGGAATGCTTCTCTTTCTGTTTCTTCCATGGACATGGCTTGGTACCATATAGTCACTATTAGACAGTTGCTAATCCTGCACCGCTGAGACAAGCGTAGCAGGGCGTCAGTGGCTGTGCTTAATGATACAAAACGTGACTTGAATCATGCTCTCGTTTTAACGTTATCATTGAGCATCCCGAATAAAGAGAGAAAGCAAAATGACAATCCCGATTAAAACAGAAGAAGAAATTGAAAAAATGCGCGTAGCCGGTCGGCTCGCTGCTGACGTGCTCGTGATGCTTGGCGAGCATGTTAAGCCTGGGGTCACCACCCGTGAGCTAGACGACATCGCTCACCAGTATATGACTGACGTACAAGGCACCATTCCTGCCACATTGGACTATCACGGTTTTCCTAAATCCATGTGCACATCAATTAATCATGTCGTTTGTCATGGTATACCTTGTGATGAAGATGTACTCCAAGAAGGCGATATCGTCAATATTGATGTCACCGTGATCAAAGATGGCTACCATGGCGATACCTCAAAGATGTTTTTAGTCGGGGAAGTGTCTCTCGAAGACAAACGTCTTTGCCGTGTCACGCAAGAAAGCCTGTATCACGCGATCAAAAAGGTAAAGCCAGGTGCGACTGTTGGTGATTTAGGGACAGCGATCCAAAAGTTCATCAAGAGCAGCAACACGCGCTACTCCATCGTCAAAGAGTACTGTGGGCATGGTATTGGCGCGAGCTTCCATGAAGATCCACAAGTGGTGCACTACAAAAACAACGACCGTACCATTCTTAAACCTGGCATGTGTTTTACTATTGAGCCTATGATTAACGCAGGGAAGTATGGGACCGTACTGGATGAGGACGATGATTGGACGGTCTATACCATCGATGGTAAAAAGTCGGCGCAATGGGAGCACACGCTGCTGGTGACCGACACAGGGGTTGAGGTGTTAACGTTACGAGAGGAAGAAAGTCTCCCACGTTACATCAACCACTAATCTAGAAATAAGAGCCGGTTTCGTTCCGGCTTTTTTTTGCGCAAAGGATCGCCATGACAGACACGGTAATTACGCCACAACATTTGGGGGATGATCAACTCGACCCCATCACGCTAAAGGCACAGTTCCAACAGCTACTTGAACAGCAAAAGCAAGATTTCCTTGCCAATGTTCCCGTTGCCGAGTTGGTTTATCAGCGTACCGATTATATGGATGCCCTTCTGGTTAGGTTATGGCATCACTTTGGTTTTGATCAAAGCCCTCTTGCGCTGGTCGCGGTGGGCGGCTATGGCCGGCGTGAATTACACCCTCTGTCTGATATTGATCTACTCCTACTTTGCCAAGCACCGCTAAATGCTTATCAGCAGCAAAGCCTCAGTGATCTACTCACCTTGTTGTGGGACTTAAAATTAGAAGTCGGCCACAGTGTCCGGACTGTCGAAGAGTGTATTGACGTTGGGCTGGATGATCTTACCGTGGCGACTAACTTACAAGAGTCGCGCCTTTTATGTGGCGATTCACAATTGTTCGAGGCGCTCGAGGCCCGTGTGCACCATGATAGCTTTTGGCCCAGTGAACGCTTTTATCAAGCGAAAGTCGACGAGCAAAAAGCCCGACATCGCCGCTATCATGATACCGCTTATAAACTCGAGCCAGATTTAAAACTCAGCCCTGGCAGCTTACGCGATATTCATACCCTATCTTGGATTGCGCGCCGTCATTTTGGTGCCACCAGCTTAAGAGAAATGAGCGATTTTGGCTTTTTGACTGATGCTGAGTATCGTGAACTTAACGAATGCCAAAACGTGCTGTGGCGGATCCGTTTTGCCCTTCATCTTGAGCTGCGCCGCTACGACAACCGACTGACCTTCGCCCACCAAACCTCAGTGGCTGAACTCCTCGGCTACCGGGGCGACGGTAATCGTGCGGTCGAGACCATGATGAAAGATTTCTTTCGCACCCTCGGACGCGTGGGGGAGCTCAACAAGATGCTGCTGCAAATCTTTGATCAGGTGATCATCGATAATGGTCGGTCTGGAGAAGTCGACGTATTAAGTGATGACTTCCAACGCTGCGGACGGACTATTGAGGCACGCAAACCTGCTTTATTTCAAGCACGCCCTGAGACTATCTTGGATATGATGCTGCATATCGCCGACGACACCTCGATCGAGGCCATCGCCGCCCCCACTTTACGTCAACTGCGTACCGCTCGACGTCGACTTAACCACTTTTTGTGTCAGCAAGACGATGCAAGAGAAAAATTCATGGCACTCATACGCCACCCAAACGCTCTGCATAAAGCGTTTGGGCTAATGCATCGCCACGGTGTCATGTCTGCGTACCTCCCACAGTGGAGTCAAATTGTCGGACAAATGCAGTTTGATTTGTTTCATGTCTATACGGTTGATGAACACACGATTCGTTTGCTCAAACATATGCGTTTGTTTGACGATGAAGCTAATCGTGAGCGCCACCCCATTTGTTGCGATGTATTTCCGCGTCTTGCACGAAGAGAGCTGTTGCTGGTTGCGGCTATTTTTCATGATATAGGCAAAGGCCGTGGAGGCGATCACAGTGAAATTGGCGCGATTGAATCCCATGATTTTTGTCTTGACCACGGTTTATCAAAGCCAGAAGCCAACATTGTCAGTTGGCTGGTACGTAACCACTTACTGATGTCTGTCACCGCCCAGCGTCGCGATATTTACGATCCCGATGTCATCACCGACTTTGCCAAAGAGGTCCGCGACGAGGAGCGGCTCGATTTGCTTCTCTGCCTGACCGTGGCAGACATTAATGCCACTAACCCAGACTTGTGGAATAGTTGGAAGCGTACCTTAATTGCTGAGCTTTATTATTCCACTCAAAAAGCCTTACGACGTGGGCTAGAAAACCCACCGGATGTCCGAGAACGGATCCGGCACAACAAACATCTCGCTGCTGCCATGTTACGCAAGCAGGGGCACAGTCCACGAGAAATTGAAGTATTATGGCAACGTTTTAAAGCGGATTATTTTCTTCGCCATACCCACAAGCAAATAGCTTGGCATAGTGAACATCTGCTCCACCACGCCGATGATAAGCCGCTGGTGCTCGTCAGTAAAAAAGCGACCCGTGGCGGCACAGAAATATTCGTTTACTGCCAAGACAGGCCGAGCTTGTTCGCACGCGTCGTTGCCGCCCTAGATAAGAAAAACCTCAGTGTCCATGATGCCCAAGTCATGACCAGCAAAGATGGCCACGCACTCGATACCTTTATGGTGCTCGATCAAAACGACGATGCGATTTCTATCGATCGTCATCCTAGAATTATCGACGGGGTTGGGAAAGCACTCAACGAGACCGGCAAGATCACTATTCCCAAGCGTCGCTCACCGCAAAAGTTACAACATTTTTCGGTGAAAACGCAGGTATTGTTTCTCCCCACCAAAAACGGGCGACGTACACTCATGGAATTAGTCGCGCTCGATACGCCAGGGCTATTGGCACGCGTCGGTGCGGTTTTTGCTCGGCAAAATGTGAGTGTTCACGCGGCTAAAATCACCACCATCGGTGAGCGCGCAGAGGACTTTTTTATCGTCACAGATCTCGACAATCAAGCGCTCACTTCTGAACACCAAGCACAATTGAAAGCGGCGCTCGAGAAAGCCCTCTCGCAAGCCAAATAATACCAGGGAATCGCGCGGGTAAGACGCGCAACCATAACGATGTCTAACCATGAGGTGGCTATGTATCAACAGTTAAAGAATATCGGTGTTGAACACCCTGAAAAAATAGAGCGGTACTCGCTCCGTCAAGAAGCAAGCTACGATACGCTCAAAATCTATTTTAGTAAGCCAAAAGGCGATCTGTTTGCGCGGAGTATGAAATTTAAATATCCGCGGCAGCGTAAAAATGTGGTCGTCGACAGCGGTACAGGTCGCTCAAAAGAAGTAACAGAGATAAACCGGAGCCTCTCTTTGGTCATTGATGAGCTCGACCAGATCGTACAACACGAGCATACCGAGCAAGACGTGAAGCAAAAAGTGCTTACCGACCTACGTCACCTAGAAAAAGTGGTCGCCAGTAAGATTGCAGAAATCGAGGCCGAACTCGAAAAGCTGTAAGGGCGGCATGCGAGTACACCGCCCATAGCAAGGTCTAGTTATCGTATGATGACGCCGGCGCTTCCCAGCCCAACTGTTCAATAACATGCTGCCAGACTGTATCCAAAGGCGCATGAATAAAAACAGTCTTGCCACTAGCTGGGTGCGTTAGCGTCATCTCACTGGCGTGCAATAGCAGCTGATGACAATTAAATTGCTCTCTAAACACACGATTGTGGCGACCGTCTCCATGAGTGGTGTCACCAATGATCGGATGGCTTAAGTGGTGCATATGCCGCCGCAATTGATGCTTTCGTCCAGTATGAGGTTGCATCGCTACCAAGCTATAACGACTGGTGGCATAGCGTCCGGTTGCGATCGGCAGCTCAACTGTCGCCAATGGCTGATAGTCAGTCACCGCCGCTTTTGCTGTCGCCGGTTGGCTGGCGTGTTTATCCGCTATTTTGTCTTGTTCTTCCACCAGCGGGTAATCCAACTGGCCAGCATGGGAAATCCAGCCTCGAACAATGCCATGGTAAGCTTTTTTGACCTGCCCTTCAGCAAACTGCGGCATCATCTTAGAGGCCACTTCACTGGATAACGCAAACACCAAAACGCCCGACGTCGGCTTGTCCAGTCGGTGCAATGGATAGACATGCTGGCCAATTTGATCTCTCAAGGTTTGCATCACAAATCGGGTTTCCCCTTTGTCTAACCAAGAGCGGTGGACCAGCATCCCTGACGGTTTATTTACCACCACTAAATGCTCGTCACGGTATAAAATGTTCAGCAAAGTATCGGTCATTGATCAGAAAACAAGTTATCAATTCGAACAACGACAGCAACCACGTCACTATGGCCTGCCTGCTCTTTCATTGCTTCTTCCACGTACGGTGAGATTTCAAAGTTACGTGGCAAAGCTTGCTCTGTCTTGATAAGCGCTCGCATCTTAGGCACAAAAACCCATTGCAACCATTCGTGGCACGCCAGTGTATCGACAGCAAACGGTTCAGTGCTGGCTAGCCGCTCAGTTGACGGTGGCGTCGTCTGCCATAGCGCGTGATCGTTTAGCACTTGCTCTAATTCATCAAGGAGTTGTTCACATTGTTGGCGAAGAGTCATTGACAACCTCATCATTACTCGACCGATAAAGCGCGAAGCATAGCACGAACCGATTCAAGACGACATTAACAAGGCGAGCATTGCAGGGATAAAAACTGATATACTCGCGGCTAATTAAGCGATAACGAAGAGCGGATATCATGCAAACGGTTCACGCCCTCAGCGCCCTATTTGATCAAGCTGGTTGCCAATTCAGTGTCTATGATTTAGGCCGTCGAGTGTGCCGCCTGGAAGAGGCATCTTTTCGTGCCGTCGAGGCCAACCAACAACCTTACCCTCACCCATTACGTCAGCAAGCGCATATGGCCGTGGCTTTTTGGCCACAAGGTGGCACGCCTTGGGTATGGTTTTTAAAAATGCCTTTAGATGAGCGAGGGTTATTAAATCACACTGCAATGGGGGATTTCCTTCAGTATGTCAGCGCGGCGATGGGTGAGAGCCTGACCGCGACGCCAAACAAGGCACAGCGCGAGAAACTGGCCAACAATCCTTATACCTTTACCCCAACTGACGACAAGATGGCGATGTTTCACGCCTCACTGACCTATCAACTGGGTCATCCTGCCAGCCAGTACTATGACCATGCCCAGCATTACCTCAATGGCGAGCTCGGCTGGGATAATTGGCAAGGCGTTGGACTTCAGGGGCTAGCGGATACCTGCGTGCGTATGCAGGAGCAAAATAATGCAACTCGAGTTCGTAAAGCACTGAATAACATACCTAGCACACCACTATATGCGCTGTTAGGTTGTTTGGAGCATTGTGAAATTAACGCGAAATTAGCGGAAAGTTTACGCGAGATGTTTACTCAAATGTGCCAAAACCAAGATGTCGACTTGTTTTTGGTCAGTGCATTACTTCGTGCTCATGCTGGGGCGCCTTCAGACACCGAGCACCAACTGATAGAAGCGGTGCTTGCAAGGCCAGAGCTCCACCACCGAGAAATTTTTGTCGCTATTGCCGGTCGCTGCTGGCGTAGCTTAGCCAATGAATCCGTGCTTGACTACTTTTTGATTGCCTTGGCAGACCACCAAGATGCAGCATTATTTCAGCAAATCTATACGGATTTGGTCATGTTACCACCGTTACGCGGTGCACTACTGACGCGGCTCCACGGTCATACATCACCCGCCCTGGCTCAGGCCATGGCTCGGATGCAACAGGCCGTGACACAAACATCACATGATCACTGATCTATTGACCATCTTGCTGGTTGTCGTCATTGCCTTGCTATTTTGGCAACAGCGGCGGCAATCTGAGCAAGCTCACCAGCATATTCGTCAATACTGTCAACGAATGGAGTTACAATTACTCTCAATCGCGCGCGGTCGCCACACCATGGTCAAAACGAAGGCTGGTTGGCGATGGGTAACGTACTATTGGTTTGAGTTTTCAGCGACGGGTAATGATCACTACACCGGTCAAGCACAGCTTTATGGACTAAGGCTGAAAGCGATTGATACGCCTGTTCATACGATGCCGGGGCAATCCGATTGATCGATGAGAAGATCGTCAATSCAAAGGCCCTCCCTAGTATAAAGACCTTAGGGCAAAGACCTGAGTACAGAGACCTGGGTGCACAAACATAGTCGCGCATCGTGATAAGCTGTACTAGATTATAAATATGATGCGCACGCTGAGGGTGTTTTTGCTAATGCGTGACAGGGAGTCACCGAGTGTCGGCCACCGAGTGTCGGCCAAAGCACTCAAAAAGGAAAGGGCGCAGCTTGCGCCGCGCCCTAAAGTTTTACTTGCAGCTATCCTGCTACGAAAAGGTGCTCCCTGCATCATTCCTTGATCAGTCGCCGATTCCTTCAGCGTCGTTCCATGTCTCTCCGTCTTGGAGGTGTCCTTTCGTCATCCTGACAAACCGAAATTCCGATTTTCGATAAGCTCTCCATCCTGGAGGTGTCCATGACTTCGTCCTGAAGTGATCCTTAAGCCCCCATCCTGGGTTGTCCTAAGTCTTCCTGACGTACAAGCTTCCTGCTTGCAGCGAACGGTTCCGTCCGTTGTCCTTTTTGCAATCCTTGCCAGCGCTTCTTCCTGAAGTACTGCCTCATCCTGAGGTACCAAGTCCTTGGTGATTCCTGTTCCCTGTGTCAGTTCCCTTCCGACACCCATAAGATTACGCGAATAGACGCTTGGTACAAGTCACTGTCACGTGCTTAATCTCTCATTTTTTAGTCCGAACTAGTTACAATGCAGTAAGTCACTGTTTTAAATTAAAAATAAACTATCGTCAGGTCGTTTGTCTTGATACGATTCTGCTTTTATCCCACGCGCGTGTAAGAGATATCGCACACAGAAAAGGGATAATTGTCTCGACAAGGTAGGATTGAGTCATCAACGGTGGGGAGAGGTCTACGCTTTTTATTCTTGCTATAGTCAATATAGACCCATACCAACAGGATAGGAGAGACAATGGAAACGTTCCAGCATGATTTGCAACATCTGTTTGAGCAACTCGGGTTAGACAGCGATCACACAGCGATTGAGCACTTCTTATCCAGCCACTGTCTGGTGGACGGACAAACGCTGGTGGAGGCTCCTTTTTGGAACGCGGCGCAGCGGGCATTGATTGAGCAAGCCGTAAAAGAGGATGCCGACTGGGCTGAGCAAGTTGATATGCTTGATGCATTACTGAGAAAGCCCTAATCTTGCCGCTGACTTTAAACCAAGGAGATGAAATGAGCTATCAAGCAGCATTAGAGCGAGCGTTAAAAGCGCTCGCCGCAAAAGGACAAAGCGCGACAGTGGCAAAGATAAAAGCTCAACTTGATACACAAGTCCCATTGCCGCTGATCATTCAGGCCGTCAAAAGTGCCAAAAAAAATCAGTCCCTGCCTGCCATGTCAGCCCCCGAGATCACCCTGTCTGATGCTGAGCGGATCGATCAACTTGAGCAACACATTACACAGCTAAGTGAGCGTTTGGCCCGGTTAGAAGCAACGTTGGACAATCAGTAATACAACAATCAAGCAATCAAGCAATCAAGCAATCAAGCAATCAAGTTAGTTTAAAGTCCCAAGACAGGTTTGAGACCAAACGGCAAGCCTCACACTTAAATAAGAAAATATCGTGCAGTGGCGTATCTAATCGCCACGCTGCGCCGCATTTCGGACAAGGGCGTGTTAACTCACTGTCCTTGTCTTTGCCACCGACGCGATATTGATAGTAATAAGTCGGGATCCCCGTTAGGTATTCAATCCGACCGCGCAAATCCCATCCCCGTTGAAATAGCCGAGTATGGGGGCTTTGTATCTCGTTAAGCCCAGCAAATTCGGCATCACTGGCGCCCGCCATTTGTAGTTCATCACAGGCCTGCCATTCCGTTTGCCATTTGACGACTGACTTATGATCACCATTAAAGGTGGCTGGTAAACGGTATAAAGGGATAGGTAGCAACGTATCCCCGCAGCGCAGCGGTGAGCACGTGTGCACAAAGGTTGTGTACAACACTTGCCAACTTGGTGACGCATTAGGCGCCGCTTGCTCCGAATTGAGATCGCGCCCCAAAAGGCGTACTTTTGGCTGGGTCAAACACGCATCAGCCAATTGTTGCAACGCGCGTTTGACTTGAGGACTATGATACTTAGGTTGTAACGCATCTTCATCTGGACACACCACACGGAGCTGAAATTGCCCGTCTTGCATGAGAATAGGAAATTCGCGTCCAAGCACCTGACCGTTATATCGCAGCGCGTCCATTAAACCATTAAGCTTACGATCGACGGCATCTACTGTGGTGTTATCGAAACACTCAAACGTCAGCTCTGTCAGGATCATATAGCATCAACCTCCAACGCCGTCACAAACGCTTCGGCATCTTTGGCTATCACGTCGCGAGTGCCAGTATTCAATCCTTCTTTCACCACTTCGCCGCTCATATTATCAATTGAAATGATCGTCATTTCGTCATCCGTGGTGGCAATGAAAACAGTCGGGGTCAATTTACGCTGACGTTGCATCATTAAATGCCCCAAAATATTTTCTTGTAAGCGTGCGAGATCGTCATCGCTCCAAACTTGCACCAAACAGATCGACTCCCCCGCAAACCGAACCGGTAAATCGGCGCAATAGAAGCCATTATAAAAATCTTTTATATCACTGTGTAAACGCAGCGATATTCCCTTCTCAACATTGGTAAAGTCCGCGGCGGTTTCACGCTTAACTGGCTGCCACTGTACTTGATGCGCATTGTCACTGACCATACAAGGCGATGAGAGCCCGATATACTCATCCGAGCACGGTAAACTCTGATATTGATGCTGCCATGCGGTAACATAATTCTGTGCTAGCGCCCAAAGGGCGCGATGTAATGTGTTCTCCATTCGCAACCTATAGCAAGATTCAGTAAACTTTACCCATTCTACTTGAATCAATAGCAGATCCGTATGAGCAATTATCAAGATCCCGATGCCCTAGCCAAACTATCGCTAGGTCAACACACTGATTACCCAACTGAATATGATCCGTCACAGCTGCGTGCGGTCCCGCGCGAATTAAACCGCCAAGCTATCGGCCTCGATCAGGCGTCGCTTCCTTTCACTGGCTATGATACCTGGACGCTCTATGAGCTATCCTGGTTAAACAAGAACGGTTTACCTCAAGTCGCGATCGGCGAGGTACGATTACCCGCATCCAGCCCAAACCTAGTGGAATCGAAATCGTTCAAGTTATACCTCAATAGTTTTAACCAAACCCGATTCGATAGCTGGCAGCAAGTGGCGAATGCACTGCAAACCGACCTTTCCGCTTGTGCCGGCGAAGCTGTGGATGTCACCTTATCGCCCCTCAGTGAACTAGAAGGGGAAGTGATTGCGGGACTATCAGGCGAGTGCTTGGATCATCAAGATATCAGTATTGATGACTATCGTTTCCAACCTGAATGGCTAGAAGACGCCGCGCAAGGTGCCATTGTGTCCGAAACCCTTCATAGTCATTTGCTCAAATCGAATTGCTTAATCACTCACCAGCCCGATTGGGGCTCAGTGAGAATTGCTTATAAGGGCAAGAAAATAAACCGTGAGAAATTGCTTCGTTACCTGGTTTCATTCCGCGAGCATAACGAATTTCACGAGCAGTGCGTTGAGCGCATTTTTATGGATATTATGCGCTTTTGTCAGCCTGAAAAATTGACCGTCTATGCCCGCTATACTCGCCGCGGCGGTTTAGACATAAACCCCTATCGTACCAATATGGGCAAAACCCCGAGTGAAAATAACCGGTTAGCACGACAATAACAAAACGGGGCTGCTTATCGGCAGCCTTTCTTTCATTTTTATACATAGAGGATGGCGCATGCGCATCAGCCCACTACTTGTAGGCCTGCTTTTTTGGTTGACGTCGATGGCGGCGTTCGCTTCTATCCACTCCTCGCCCGTTTTGACCGATGCCGAAAAATTATTGGATACATCCCCCATCCAATCCTTAGAAATCAGCAACCGATTCCTGGCCCAACGACGATTAACGACAGGGGCTAATCGTTCACACGTCAACAATGACACCGATCGATCGATTCGGACGCCGTTGCACACGGTTTATGCGTATTTAATTAGCGCCCGTGCTTATGCTCATTTGGAGCAGCCACTTGATTCCAAAGCCGCGCTCCAAAAAGCGTATCAGGTCGTTGAAGAGTACGATTTAAAACATACTCACGTGCAAGTCGTTCTGACTGAAGCGACGCTTATTTGGCACTTAGACCATGATGAACAAGGCGCACTGGCAAAGTTAGATGCAGTACAAACGGCGATGAGTACCTTGCCGGAAAATAGTCTCAATGGGCCAGAGCTTCGCTTTCGTAGTGCCTTACTACGCGCCAACATACTGGCTGAAACATCAGATAACGAATCGGCATTAGTGGCGTATGAAAATGCACGCAGCCAGCTGAGTAATGATCCACAAGATCTTCGCGACAAAGTCGAGTTTCAACTGTCATTTGGACGTTTTTTGCTGGCACAAGAACAGCATGAAAGTGCCTTAACTGAACTGCTAAGCGCTTTTTGGATCGCCAGTGAAAATGAATATACCGCATTGATCGCGAACGCCAATATGGAACTTGCTCGACTTTATTTTCAACAAGGTGTACTCGAGCAAGCACTCGAGCATGCGAATCAAGCCGCGGCATTTTTCGAACACTTCTCACTCAGCCGACGACTCTCAGCGTCTCAGCGCTTATTAGCTAGCTTATACGAGCAACAATCTCGGTATAATTTTGCACTCGTGCATTATTT
This sequence comes from Salinivibrio sp. MA427, assembly GCF_001996115.1. Taxonomy (NCBI): domain Bacteria; kingdom Pseudomonadati; phylum Pseudomonadota; class Gammaproteobacteria; order Vibrionales; family Vibrionaceae; genus Salinivibrio; species Salinivibrio sp. MA427. Next base: position 10,297 of record NZ_MUFH01000008.1, on the reverse strand, counting down.
TAATGCGCTCGAAGTTGAGCAGTCTCTTGGCCGAACTCAACCGCTCGCCGATATACACTTAGCCATCGCCCGCACCTACTTTGAGCTAAAACACTTTCCTCTCAGTGATCGCTATATTCAGGATGCATTGCGACTCGTGGGGAGTTTGCCAAACTCGCCACTGACAACTCAGGCCATGCTGTTACAAGGGCGAATACATTTAGCGCTTGAGCAACCCAAACAAGCAGAAAAGGAAATCAAGACCGCGCTTGAGCGCGCCGAGGCTGAAAACGATATCACCACCATGACCCACGCCTATCAGGCATTATCAAACGCTTTCGAGGCGCAGGAACGATATCAAGTTGCGCTCGCTATGCAGCGAGAATATGAGCAATTACGAGCAACACAGGCTCAATCAAAGCAACAGCAACAAGCAGATACCTTTAAGCAACAGCAGCGTGTGGTTGAACGCCAGTTACAAATGGATGAATTACAGCGTCAGCTCGATACGGCGCATCAAGAGCAGTTGCACCTACAAAAAGTCAATTACTTTCTGTTGGGCAGCCTGGGTGTCCTAATTGCCATTGTCTATCTACGCCACCGCGCCGCAGTGTTACGCCAAACCGAACTCGAGCAGTTACGTGATGACTTCTACACTCATCCTCGCACTGGGCTGAGAAACTTACGTATGCTTAATGCCAAATTGCCGCGTTCGCTTGAAAAAAGTAATGCCAATTTTGAGCAATGGTACCTCAACGACATGATTCACCAACCGCTCAGTGATCGGCTACGCTTCGCCATGTTCGACGTGGTTTTTCTCAAAGAATTGTTTTTGTTGCATGGTTACCAACGTGCTCAAGACATAGAACGCCAGCTCGGTGAGTATCTGTCTGAACGTGTGACACAATCTGGGCGTCTGTACCATTTTGCTGACACCCTGTTTATCTATATAGAGACAAACTGGGACGAAAACACCAAACCTGAAGCACTCGCACAATTTGTACAAACATTGATAGAGGATTTTGTCACCCAATACCAAAATACCGTCCACGAAGCGCCCGCTAAGGACGCTACTGTCGACACATCAGACCAATTACTTGATGACCACACATCCATTGATGCTGCTCCTCAACATCTAGCGCGTTTAACGCCACACGTCGCCATTGGCTTAGCAGAGTATCCCTTTTTGCCACGCGCATATACCTCGATCAACGATCAGGAGCTGATAGAGATCTTGCTCACCGCCACACATCAAGCAAGCGCACTGGCTCAACAAAGTGAAGAAAGTCATTGGGTCCACTTTAGTGCGATTAATACGGCGCCGGCGGCGAGTTTCGTCAATACCAACCTTCGCCAAGCCTGTTTAAAAGGGATTGAGTCTGGGCTAGTAAAGGTTAAAACATCATCAAATGGCCTCATGGACTGGCAGAAGGATCACGAATCTGATAAAAAGCGAACATCTTTTATTGATGACGATAGCAATAAGTCGGTATAGCTAACGTCCATGGGTGGTGCATTCTCACTACCTGTGATGCTGAATCGCGAATGTAATTAGGTGTTTTTTCGACCAAATGACTAAGTCAACTCCATCACCGTTGTCGGCACAGACCGCTCAGGCGGATCATCATCATGCGCCTTCAGCATATCGAGAGCTGGCTTTGAAGTCGCGTCGAGAGATCCATACGCTCAAGCGCTTAGCATCGCGATTGATTGCGACATGCACAGGCAAAAACACCGCGGTAGATCAAAAACTAACCGACTTCCGTGACATATTATACTCAGCGCAGGATGTTAGCGCGTTGCTTCCGCGTTTAGCTGTTATTGAACGCATGGTGAGTCATCAAGACATGACACAAAAAAAAGCACAGTCCCATCTCGAAGAGCAGTTTCATACCAGTGGTGAAACGCTACAACGTGTTATCGGCCTGCCTGCTCAACTCAAGCGAGATTTACGCGAGTTGCTAGCAAAATCGGCGAACAGTGATACTGAAAGAACGCAGCATTTGATCCGACTACTTCAGCTCTACGAGCGGGCTGTGACCTTGCAAGTCACACGCCCTCGCGCTCAACACGCGCAAATAGAGCTCGATAAAGACCAAATTCGTCGCGTCGCAGATGAGCTACAAAACCTGATTACCGAGCTCGATATTGATGGTCAAGCTGGCAGTCAGTTGCTTGATATTCGTCGCCAATTATTGACCGATGTCGCGCCAGCGACTGTCGTCTCACTCACTCTGTCCGCCCTTCGGCTTATTTTAGATGCTACGCAAGCCGAGCGTCAGGCATCACAACAGTTTCTCTCCCAAGTGAATGATGATCTGGTTGCAATCAGTCAGCAAAATACGCGCGCTTTTGATCACGCCACACAATTGCGGGTGGCACATCAAAGCGTTGATCAGCGCCTAGCTCACACCATTACTGACATTGAAAAAGAACTTGGCCTAAAAGGCACGCCAGAGTCCAATCCTGAGGCCGCACTAACACGCACACTCGGCGCGCTGAACGCCATAGCAAAAGAGAACGAGGCCCTCAAAACGCGAGAGCGCGCACTCGAAGAGCAACTGAGCCACAATCAAACCCAGCTGAGTACACTGGCTGAACACACGATGGATCAACGCCGTCATGTTGGCGACCAAGAACGCAAGCGTTTACTGGATCCACTGACCCGTGTTTACAATCGCGCCGCGCTCAATGATCGCCTCGAACATGAGTTCCGTTTGTGGAAGAAGTACCAACGACCGTTTTGCCTCGCGGTGATTGACATTGATCACTTCAAGCAAGTTAACCAACAGTTTGGGTATGAAGTCGGTGATAAAGCCTTGAAAATCGTCGCGCGTACAATTTATCAATGCTTGCGCGACACCGATTTTATAGCTCGGTTTGGTGGTGAAGAGTTTGTGATCTTATTGCCCGATGCCAACGATGATACTCGCACAGAAATCCTAGCCACTATCAGCCATACCATCCGCAAGCTGCCGTTAAAWTTCAAGAACGAACGCGTCGCGATCACCGTATCGATTGGTGCTACCCTCTTTAGCGATCAAGATACGCCAACCCCCGTTCTAGAACGAGCAGACCAAGCGTTGTATCAAGCCAAAAACAGTGGCCGCAACCAAATTATTTGGTGTTAATTATTACTGGTCAATTGTGGCTGGCGTGTGTATTTTTAATTAACACACTGATTTTTATAGCACCGTGCTATCTTCCCTACTTGGCTTTTCAAGAGGGGCGGTCCGTAAGAGGTTGTCGTTATGATCACACACATTAGCCCCATAGGAACGATGGATCTGCTTTCTCAAATTGAGGTTGATCGTTTAAAAACCAGCGCCAGCAGTGATTTATACCGTTTATACCGAAACTGCTCATTGGCTGTTTTAAATTCTGGTAGTCATACAGATAGCTCCAAAGCGCTGCTAGAAAAGCATGAAAACTTCGAAATCCGAGTGCTTCGTCGAGAGCGTGGGATCAAACTCGAGTTGGTTAATCCGCCTGAGCATGCCTTCGTCGATGGTAAAATCATTCGTGGCATTCAAGAGCACATGTTTTCTGTGCTAAGAGATATCATTCATGTCAATGTGCAGCTCGAGCACAGCCCGGCGCTAAACCTAGACAGCTCGCCACATATTACCAATTTAATATTCGGTATCTTACGCAACGCCAAAGCACTGCGTCCCCATGTCGATCCTARCCTGGTTGTATGCTGGGGCGGTCACTCCATCAATGATATCGAATACCAATACACCCGCGAAGTGGGCCATGAGTTAGGGCTGAGAGAGCTGGATATTTGCACCGGTTGCGGGCCAGGTGCGATGGAAGGGCCTATGAAAGGCGCGGCCATCGGTCATGCGAAACAACGTACTTATGACAGCCGCTTTATCGGCCTGACGGAGCCATCTATTATTGCCGCCGAGCCGCCCAATCCAATGGTGAATGAATTAGTGATCATGCCCGATATCGAGAAGCGTTTAGAAGCGTTTGTTCGTATCGCCCACGGTATCATTATTTTTCCTGGTGGCGCCGGTACCGCCGAGGAGTTACTTTATATTCTCGGGATCATGATGCACCCCGATAATCACGCGCAGCCACTGCCGATCGTACTCACTGGGCCCAAAGAGAGCGAGGCCTATTTTCGTGATATTGATAATTTTATTCGTGATGTACTCGGTGAAGAAGCCACACAATACTACGAAATTGTGATTGATGATCCGGCCAAAGCCGCGCGTTTGATGAAAAATGCCATGCCCGCCGTCAAAGAGCACCGCAAAGCAACGGGTGACGCCTACTCGTATAACTGGTCATTAAAAATTGAGCCCGGCTTTCAGCATCCCTTCGCGCCCACGCATGAAAATATGGCAAACCTCAACTTACACATGAATCAACGCCCAGAGCTTCTCGCGTCTTCGCTGCGCCAGGCTTTTTCAGGCATCGTTGCAGGTAACGTCAAAGATGAGGGGATGCGTAATATTGAACGCCATGGCCCATTTAAAATTGATGGCGACAAGTATTTGATGGCCAAAATGGATAAACTTTTGCAAAGTTTCGTTGAAYAACAACGCATGAAGCTACCTGGCACTGCGTATGTGCCTTGCTATGAAATTGTTTCCGAGACTTAGGCACGACTTTTAACGCCCTGCGTCCTAAACAAAAACCGGGTATAATGCGGCATTTATAAAACGCACACCCGGTTTTTATTATGTCTAGGCTCCATGTTGTTATTATTGATGCGATGAATCTTATCCGCCGAGTCCACGCTGCCCAGCCGGATCAAGAATCGATCGATGCGACTGCTCAATCTTGCATCAAAACCTTGGATAAAATCATCAATCATAGCCAGCCTAGCCATATTGTTGCCGTGTTTGATCATATTGGCCCTGATCGAGGTTGGCGGGCCGAGATACTTCCCACCTATAAACAAAACCGTAAGCCCATGCCTGTGGCACTAGAACAAGGCTTAGACACGATCCAAGAAGCATTTTGGCAACGAGGGGTCGATGCGTTACTGTCACAAGGCGATGAAGCCGACGACATGATTGCTACCTTGGCATTAAAAGTGGCAGCGCGTCATGAGTACGTCACGATTGTTTCTACCGATAAAGGCTACTGCCAGCTATTACAACCCACGTTAAGCATTCGTGATTACTTCCAACACCGGTGGCTCGATTTAGCGTTTGTTGATGCTCAGTTTGGTGTGCGTCCTGAACAGCTGTGCGATTTTTGGGGGCTGGCCGGGATCAGCAGTAGCGAAGTGAGCGGCGTCCCCGGTATTGGTGCAAAAACGGCAGCAACGCTGCTTGAGCGGTACGAGACGCTTGAGGCTATTTTCGCCGCAAGCGATGTCGAACAAAAATGGCAAAAAAAGCTCGCTGGGCACCAGGATTTAGCCCAACGTTGTAAAAAGGTAGCCCAATTAAAAACGGATATCCCACTCGGTTTTAACCTGCAAGATATCCGCTTTGAACGTTAGCCGCCACGTTGCTGGCGTTTCACACGGCGCAAGTGCACGGTGATCTCTTCGCGATCGTGATAAAGGTGTTTCGCGCGCATTTCATACGGCACATTGTAGTCAGCCAAAAATGCACCTAGGGTTTGCAAGTTTTCTGACACCTGCTCATAACGTCGGCTCATCGGCAGTTTCAAGTTAAAAATAGCCTCTTGGGCCCAACCTTCAATTAACCACTCTCCCATCAACCGCGCCACTCGCGATGGTTTTTCAATCATGTCGCACACTAACCAGGTCACATTCTTGCGCGTCGGCTCAAATTTAAACCCATCTTCGGCATGATGAAACACTTGTCCTGTCTCCATCAGGCTTTCAGCCATAGCCCCATTATCCACCGCATGGACAAACATCGAGCGTTTAACCAATTGATAGGTCCAGCCCCCGGGGCATGCACCTAAATCGACCGCCCACATGCCAGGCGCTAAACGCGTATCCCACTCATCCTTGGGTATAAAATGATGGAAGGCCTCTTCCAGTTTTAATGTCGAACGGCTTGGCGCATCAGACGGAAATTTCATCCGTGGTAGGCCCATATAATGAGGTGAGTTATTGGTCGTCAGCGAGTAGCCCACCAAGCAAGTACCCGGTGCGGTAAAGCATAAGTGAATCACCGGTTTTTTGGGGTTATCTTTGGCTAACATGATGCCTTGTTTGCGCAAGGCTTGGCGTAGTGGCACGGTAAACTTACGGCAAAACTTCAATAAGGCTTTAGCCTCATCGTTATCCGGTGTCTCCACTCGTAGATCGCCACCTTTAGGCAGATCGCTCGCTACCGCCAAAATCGGGGAGATACGATCATCAGGGTCAAGATTCGACAAGGCGGCGGTCACAGCAATCATTTGGCGCGCAAAGATCAGCGAGTCCAACGATAAATCACGCACAACGCGCTCAGCGTCATCTTCTTGGTAGCACTCAAACACAACATACGCGCTGTTATTTATCACGCGCGGAAACCCATACACGCCCATTTCGGTGGTTTTTTGTTGGATTTCTGCGGCGCAGTCTTTTTCAAATCCTGCACGGCAGTAAAGCAAAACCTGGTTCATAACACCCTCTGGTTCGACGATAGGATCACGCTATGTGATGATAAAAATAAGCTGCGCATTATATCTGTCATCTCGACAAGAAAGAAATGCAGATAGCCGCTTTTAACGCGATGGATGAGAGAGAGAAACGTTTGTACGCCATGCGCCCACAGCGAGCCCTCCCCAGCCGAAATTTCATGCTTTCGCTCCTTGGCGCTCAATAAAACGCAGTAGACAGTCGACCGCAAACTGCCGATTGTCCGACTCAGTGTAACCTGACGCTTTGCGCGGCTTGAAACTATGATCGCCATCAGGAACGAACTCAATATCAATACTTGATGAGTATGAATACCCCATCACTTCTTCTTTCCGACCAAAGGTATCACGCTCCCCTTGCACAATGAGCAACGGTTTGGTCACGGTCGCTAAATGCTCGCCTTTATATTTTTCAGGCTTGCCTGGAGGGTGAAAAGGAAAGCCAAAGCACACCACCCCGCTGACTGATGAATGGCCGGTAAGGTGGCTGGCCATACGTCCTCCCATCGATTTACCGGCAAGCCATAAACGACTTTCTTTTGGGCGTAAACTATCGATGGCATCAATCACGGCTTCAAAGTGTGCAAGTAGCTTAGGTGCATGGTCTGGCGGACGCTTTTTGCCATCTTCCTGACGCTTTTCCATATAGGGAAAATTAAACCGCACCACACGGCAACCGACCCCGATGCGTGTCGCGATATCTGTCATAAACTCATGCTCTTTGCCGGCGCCTGCACCATGAGCAATAATCACCCAATCAGTGGCACTATCAGGCCCATCAAATTCTAGATCTATCATAAATTCATACTCGCTTGCTCTTTTGCTGCAGTGGCTAGCATCCATTCTCGAAACGCAGTAATGCGCCCGGTGTCAGCGTCTCTTTGTTGACTCACCAGATAAAAACCATTGTCACTTTTTAACACCTGCTCAAAAGGTTGCACCAAACGTCCAGAGGCCAGTTCAGGTTGGGAAAGCACATTATTCCCTAATGCAACGCCCTGTCCGTGGGCCGCTGCCTGAAGCACCATCGACGAATGACTAAAAATAGGACCGTGCTCAACGTTCACCTCACTCAATTGATGGGCTTTTGCGAACGCCTTCCATTCTTTGCGTGAGCGATCATGCAACAAAACATGATGGACGAGATCGTCTGGCGCTTGGAGCGGATAGCCGGACTCTAGCAACATGGGAGAACAAACAGGCAACAAGCACTCTTGGTACAATAGGTCACAGCGTAAACCGGTCCAATGGCCTCGGCCATAATAAATGGCTACGTCGACATCATCGGTTAATGACCCATCCTCCAAATCAACCGCTTTTATCCGAACATCGATATCTGGATGCGCTTTATTAAAATCAGCGAGCCTCGGCACTAACCATTGAATCGCGAAACTGGGTGGCAAACTAATGGTCAGCGCTCCTTTGGCACTTCGCTCTAACACTTTATCAGTGGCATAAGAAAGTTCAGAGAATATATCTTTAATATCAAGAAAATAGCTTTGACCTTCTTCCGTCAACAACAGCGAGCGGTTACGACGACGAAATAGCTTTAATCCCAAAAATTCTTCTAACGCTTTGATTTGATGACTCACCGCCGCCTGAGTCACAAAGAGCTCTTCAGCTGCACGAGTAAAACTCAAATGTCGTGCGGCTGCTTCAAAAACGCGCAGCGCGTTAAGTGGAGGAAGACGCCTTGCCATAAACGGACACCCTATTCATTAATTTTTCTAATCGTTGACATTATAAATTGTCGATTGCTGATATACCAGCAACACCCTATAGTGCATCCCGCATCCACATGTGACGTCTCTCTATTTAGACTGTTTCCGTGGTTGCGATGTTGTGTTTGCATTTGTCTAACACTGGTTAGACAGGTAGTCGTATCTACCACTTTTAACTTCCTGTATTTTGACATTGTCTGTCATTACATATTTGTTGGCACTGAGCTTGGCTCAGTGCTTTTTTTTGTCCGTTTTTTATCTTAAATACGTATCACGCTTGAGTTACACCAGTGAGATGGCGATCATAGGCAAGATTTTACTTTGGACGATGACTATGACAGACGGTTTTGATCCCTACGCATTGCGTGCCCAGTTTCCCGCTTTTAATGCCTCAGACTGGGTGTATTTGGACAGTGCGGCTACGGCACAAAAACCACAGTGTGTGATTGATGCCATTTGCCAAAGCTACATGGCGCCGGTTGCGAATGTTCATCGCGGCCAACACCAAGCCTCGTTATCCACCACTGCACAGTTTGAACAAGCGCGACGTGAGGTTGCGGCGTTTATTGATGCAAACCCTAGTGAGATAATTTGGACGCGAGGGGCAACGGAAGCTATCAACTTACTTGCCTATAGCCTCAGCCACACTTTGACCGCCAACGACCGTATCCTCGTCAGCGAAATGGAGCATCATGCTAATTTGCTTCCCTGGCAACTGATCGCACAGCGTACAGGCGCGCAACTGGTAAAGATCCCCTGTTGTGTCAGCACGGGCCAGTTAGATATGGAGGCTTATCAACAAGCACTCACGACCCGCCCCCGTATCGTGGCGATAAGTCATGTCAGTAACGTGACCGGAACACGCCACCCGATAGAAGCAATGACCGCACTCGCGCATCGTCATGGTGCAACGGTGATCATTGATGGTGCACAAGGGATCGTTCACGAGCCCCTCAGTATGCAAACCTTGAATGCTGACTTCTATGTGTTTTCCGGACATAAGTTGTATGGACCAACCGGTATTGGCGTGCTCTATGGAAAACCAGAAGCATTGGCTACTCTCGCGCCATTTCACGGTGGTGGCAAAATGATTACTGACGTCACATTTGATGATCACACATTAGCACCGATTCCCGCTCGTTTTGAAGCAGGCACGCCCAATACAGCGGGGGCGATTGGCCTTGCTGCCGCCATTCAATGGCTAAAACAATATGACGCTCAAGCCATCGATACCCATATTAGTGACTGTTACCAAGCGCTACTCGACGGCTTGAAACAACGCCCAGCCATCAAGCTAATCTGCCCCCAACCACACAGCACCATAGTGTCATTCGTGGTAGAAGGAGAACACCACGCAGATATTGCTGAGCTGCTCAGCCAACAAAACGTGGCAGTACGGTCTGGGCACCACTGCGCGCACCCGCTGATCAAAGCGCTGGGCGTGGAGGGAACCGTACGTGTATCACTCGGTGCCTATAATCATCAGGAAGACATTCAACGCTTCCTCACAGCGTTAGATAAAACATTATATTTACTCGGTGTTTAATCGTTTCATAACAGGATCTACCATGGATTTACCTACTCACCCCTTTGGCAGTGAACTCGACCAAAAAATGGTTACCGAGATGCTTGCACAACACATCAGCTGGGAGGACAAATACCGCCAGCTTATCGTGTGGGGTAAACGCTTGCCTACGTTTACCGATGAACAGAAGCATGCTGCGCGCCTTGTCAGTGGATGCGAAAGTGATGTTTGGTTTTTACATCACTCGGATGACGAAAGGCATTACTTTGCTGCAGATTCAAATGCAAGAATCGTTAAAGGTCTATTAGCCGTTGTGCTCGCTTGTGTTCATGGTCAACACAGTGATGCCATTTACGCTCTCGATTTAGATCAAGTCTTCCAACAAGCCGGATTATCGCACCATTTAAGTGAGTCACGCACCAATGGTTTGCATGCGATTGTGCAATATGTTCATCACCTTACCGCTTAATTTGTGTTGGACGCCGTGGTTCATCGTCACGGCATTCTAACC
>NZ_MUFH01000079.1:0-9596 GCF_001996115.1 Salinivibrio sp. MA427 | reverse complement strand
GTCTTTCTCATCGACGCCGTCAATGGCGGGGCTAAGGTTGATCGTGCCGCTGTGATTAGGCGTAATAGCCAAGGTGTCGCCGTGATCTAAAAACTGAAACAAGGTTTGCAGTTCGTGATAACCATTGGCTTGGCGTCCATTGATATAAAGAAATAAGTTAAGTTTCGCTGGCGCTGGCCAGTAGGTTGTTTCAGTCATTATCGAGTGTCCAAGTAGAAATCATCAGTTTGATCGTTTGCTGGTCGTTACTGAGCGTGATTCGAGTTGGAAGCGCAGGCTGGGTCTCGGCGCTGTAGCCTTGATAATCGATATCCCAACCTTGTGTGTCGTCGAGGGCGGCCAAGCGGTTATCGGGGCCGAGTGAAAAGCGGTCTTGTGCGCGTGGTAGGCCAATCAACCAAGGGGCAAGCGCATCAACGGGTAAATGGGCGCCGGTCAAATAGGCGATCAAACGGGCTGGATTAGGGTCTTGGTATTGCTTGCCCTGATCATCAACCAAGGTCGCACCTTGCGCATTCATGGTTAGAGATAACAGGGTGGTTCCCAAAAAATTCGTTAGCCGCAGTGTCGATTCAGTCGGAGAATGGCGCCAGTAAAGGTTGGCAGAAAAGCGCGTATCTGGTGCGATAAAAGCCACCTTACCGCGTGCGGTATAACTGTCTATGGTCTCAAGCGATGCGCGATGCGTTTGCCATTCTGTGGTAGGAGCCGGCGCCGTTGCACAGCCAGAGAGCACCGCAAAGACGACCGTCAACATACTGATTCGTATACAAGAGAAACCAGCGCGTATACAAGGGAAGCCAGTGCGCATAAAAGAGAAACCAGCGCGTATACAAGAGAAAACAGTACGTATACAGGAGAACATGAAAGCGAGTATCCTTTTATAACGTCAACAGACAGTGATCAGCATTTGGCATTACTTTGCCATAAGCGCCGAGGTGAGAGAAGTCAGTTAGGCACTTAGCCGTGCGGGAGGAAAGAATGGGTATAGTTGTTGTTGGCCAGTCTGTCATCAATCTCGTGAGGCTTCACATTTCCGCACCACGAAAATACTGCGATACAATGTTCGCTTTAATTCACGGGGGGCATCAAGTAAAATCCCCCGCTCCAATCCTTACTGGTGCTGTCGGTAACAACGCTTCATGAGCCTGTTAGTTCTCGGAATCAATCACAAAACGGCCCCCGTCGAGCTGCGGGAAAAGGTCGCCTTTTCGCCGCAACAACTGGAGCAGGCGTTAGGGCAGCTTTCCGAGCATCCGCAGGTGCGCAGCTGTGTGATTGTCTCAACCTGCAATCGCACCGAAATCTACGCCGAGTTAAATCAACCTGGTGTCGGGGTCTTGGTTGAATGGCTCACACGCTTTCATCAACTCAGTGGCGAAAGTTTGATGGCAAGCATTTATTATCACGAGGAACAATCTGCGGTGAAGCATCTGATGCGTGTTGCCTGTGGATTAGATTCTTTGGTGTTAGGTGAGCCGCAGATATTAGGTCAAGTTAAACAAGCGTACGCGAGTGCCAGTGATGCCGATATGATTTCCGGCTCGTTGGAAAAATTGTTCCACAAAACCTTTGCGGTGGCAAAACGGGTACGAACCGAGACCGAAATTGGTGGCAACGCGGTATCTGTTGCATTTGCGGCCTGTACGTTGGCCCGCCAGATTTTTGAATCCTTAGCGGACGTCACCACATTGTTGGTTGGCGCGGGAGAAACGATTGAACTGGTTGCGAGACATTTGCATGAGCATCAATGCAGCCAAATTATCTTTGCGAACCGTACGCAATCGCGCGCTCAATGTTTAGCTGAACAGTTTGATGCCAAAGTGATTGGCTTAGACGCGTTACCCGAGCAGCTTTGCCACGCCGATATCGTGATCAGTTCAACGGCGGCGCCCATGCCTTTGATTGAAAAAGCGATGGTTGAAAAAGCCTTGAAACAGCGGCGCCACCAACCCATGCTGTTAATCGATATCGCGGTACCACGAGACATAGACGAGAAAGTGGGCAACTTATCGGATGCTTATTTGTACAGTGTGGATGACTTACAATCCATCGTGGAGCACAATCGAGAACAACGAAAGTTGGCCGCGATCCAAGCAGAAGCCATTGTCACCGAAGAAAGCGCCGACTTTATGCGCTGGTTACGTTCACGCGAAGCGGTAGATAGCATCAAGCAATACCGGACACAGTCCGAACATATTAAACAGGCGGAGCTGGCGCAGAGTATTCAAGCCCTTGCCAATGGGGCTGACGCAGAAAGCGTATTACGCCAGCTTAGTAACCGCCTGACCAATAAACTGATCCACCCTCCTACACAAGCGATGCAGCAGGCTGCCCAAAATGGTGAGCCCGATAAACTGGCCGTGATGCGTACGTGCTTGGGGCTGGACAGCGACAACTAACGAAGAGATTTATGAAAGCATCAATATTAGCGAAGCTAGAATCGCTGGCGGAGCGCTACGAGGAAGTACAACACCTGCTCGGAACGCCTGAAATCATTAGTGAGCAGAACAAATTTCGTGYGCTGTCGAAAGAGTACGCGCAGCTGGAAGAAGTGATCAAATGTTTTACGGCGTTTAAGCAAGCCAAAGAAGACCTCGCGGCTGCGCAAGAAATGGCTAACGAAGATGATCCTGACATGCGCGAGATGGCGCAAGAAGAAGTCGCGCAAGCCGAGCAAAGCATTGTTGCGTTGACCGATCAGCTGCAAATCTTATTGTTGCCGAAAGACCCGAACGATGACCGTAACTGCTTTTTGGAAATCCGTGCCGGGGCCGGTGGCGACGAAGCCGGGATTTTTGCGGGTGACTTGTTCCGCATGTATAGCCGTTATGCCGAGCAACGCGGTTGGAAGCTGGAAATGATCAGTGCCAGTGGAGGAGAGCACGGCGGCTTTAAAGAAGTCATTGCCCGTGTTGCCGGAGAAGGTGCGTATGGTGTGCTTAAGTTTGAATCTGGCGGCCATCGCGTTCAGCGCGTGCCGGCCACGGAGTCACAAGGGCGCGTCCATACGTCAGCGTGTACCGTGGCGATTTTGCCTGAAGTGCCAGAAACGGAAGCCCCTGAAATTAATCCGGCTGACTTGAAAGTTGACACCTTCCGAGCTTCGGGAGCGGGTGGGCAGCACGTCAACACCACCGACTCTGCGATTCGCATTACTCACTTGCCGACCGGCACTGTGGTGGAATGCCAAGATGAGCGTTCACAACATAAAAACCGCGCCAAAGCCATGTCAGTACTGGCAGCACGTTTGATTAAAGCGGAAGAAGAAAAACGCGCCGCTGAGGAAGCCTCAACCCGTCGTAACCTGCTTGGCTCGGGCGATCGTTCCGATCGGATTCGGACTTATAACTATCCGCAAGGTCGCGTCTCCGATCATCGCATTAACTTAACCTTGTATCGTTTAGACGATGTGATGCAAGGGGATCTCGATAGCTTGGTGGATCCTGTGATTCAAGAGCATCAAGCGGATCAATTAGCGGCCTTGTCTGAGCATCCATAATGACAGTCACGATAGGCGCGTTGCTGGCCGATAGCACCACTGAGCTCACCGCATTATCCGGTGGCTCGGCGGGCATTGATGTTAAAGCTTTGCTCTGCCATGTGTTAGCGCAACCTACCAGCTATCTCTACACCTGGCCCGAGCGTAAACTCACCGCGGCACAACTGGCGCAATTTCGTCAGCTGTTTGCCCGCCGACTGCAAGGAGAGCCGATTGCATACATTCTGGGCTACCGTGATTTTTGGACCCTGAGACTGAATGTATCGCCAGCGACGTTGATCCCGCGTCCAGAAACCGAACTCTTGGTAGAACAGGCGTTAGCGCTTCTGCCAGCGACCCCTTGTCGGGTGTTAGACTTAGGCACCGGCACGGGAGCGGTGGCATTAGCCATTGCCAGTGAGCGCCCCGATATCACCGTTGTGGGCGTTGATTTGATGCCAGAAGCAGTGATGTTGGCAAGCCGAAACGCGGATGCACATCAAATTAACAACGTCCACTTTATTCAAAGTGACTGGTTTAAGGCGTTAAGCGATATGCATCGGTTTGATCTGATTGTCAGTAATCCGCCTTACATCGATGAGACGGATCCGCATCTGCAACAAGGGGATGTTCGTTTTGAGCCCATGAGTGCGCTGGTGGCTGAAGACAGCGGGTTGGCAGATATTCGTTATATTGGTCAATCCGCCCCCGATTACTTAGCCGCCTCTGGCTGGTTGATGGTCGAACACGGCTACAACCAGGGAGAAGCGGTGCGTCGTGTATGGAAAGAAGCGGGTTGGCACAATCTCCAAACCCAACAAGATTACGCTGGACTCGATAGAATCACCTTGGCACAGCGACGTTAATTGAGACTGACAGGAAGCAGGAATCATTATGATCTACATGGCCCTCAAGCACACCCACTTACTGACCGTGGTATTAAGCCTCTCTTTATTCGTGATCCGTTTCGTCTGGGTGATGCGTGATAGCGAGATGATGAACAAAAAATGGGTCAAGGTCACGCCGCACGTGGTCGACACCTTGTTATTGACCACCGGTGTCGCATTGATTTTTGTCACCGGCTTTATACCGTTTACAGAGTCTGGTGCGTGGTTAACCGAAAAGCTGACCTGTGTACTGGCTTACATTGCATTAGGCTTTGTTGCTTTACACTACAGCCGCGGCAAACTGTTCCGGACACTGGCGTTTTTTGGTGCATTAGGGTGGGCCTATGCCGCCGCTAACTTAGCACTGATTAAAGTTCCACACCTAATGGGATAAATATGATGCCATTAACCGATCAACAATTAGATTCGCTAACACTGGCAGAAGGGGCTATCAGCCTCAACCATGCCATTGACGCGTCGATCGACGCTCATCAAGTGAAGGCCTCTCTCGATCGTCTCGCGGATGAAGCGGAGCATCAGCTCGGCGCCGAGCCCGATATGGCGCTGCGTCTTGAGGGATTATGCCGTCTTTTTTATCACCAATGGCAGTTTAAAGGCGATATCGAACAGTACTTTTCTTCCGATAATGTCTTTTTGGATAAAGTCTTAGCGCGTAAAACCGGGATCCCCGCTTCACTGGGGGCAGTGTTTTTATACCTCTGTGAGCGCTTATCTTTACCCGTTCAACCCATCGCTTTTCCTAGTCAATTAGTGTTGAGAATTGATCAACTGGATAACGCTCCTGTGTTTATTAACCCCTTCAATGGCGAACGTGTGAGCCAACGTACTTTACGCGGCTGGTTAAAAGGGAGCCAAGGGCCGCTGGCGGAGCTTGAAGATTCACACTTATTGCCGAGCGACAATCCAACCATTATTGGTCGTTGGCTGACGGTGGCCAAAAGTGCTTTATTACGCGAAGAAAAGTACGCCCTGGCACTGCGTTGTAGTGAGCTTGCGTTGACCTTTAGCCCAGACGATCCTTACGAAATTCGTGATCGTGGCTATATTTTTCAGCAGTTGGATTGCGATCGCGTAGCGGCGACCGACTATGAATATTTTATTGAGCAGTGCCCGGACGATCCGGCCGCTGAGCTGTTAAAAATGCAAGTGAAAGCGCTTAACGAAGAGCAACCGACGTTACATTAATGCGTATTAACGCATGATAAAGGATACCCCTATGACGCAAAAAACCGTCCATATTGGCGATACACCTGTTGCGAATGATCGCCCGTTCACCTTGTTTGCTGGCATGAATGTGCTGGAGTCACGTGATTTAGCGATGCAAATTTGTGAGCATTACGTCAAAGTGACTGACAAACTTGGCATTCCTTACGTCTTTAAAGCGTCGTTTGATAAGGCGAATCGCTCCTCGGTGCACTCTTACCGTGGCCCAGGGATGGAAGAAGGGTTAAAGATTTTTGAAGAGCTCAAGCGTACCTTTGGCGTCAAAGTGATCACCGATATTCATGAGCAATACCAAGCTGCGCCCGTGGCGGAAGTCGCCGACGTGATTCAGTTACCGGCGTTTTTGGCTCGCCAGACCGATTTGGTCGAAACCATGGCCAAAACTGATGCGGTGATTAACGTGAAAAAGCCTCAATTTATGAGCCCKGGGCAAGTGGGCAACATTGTTGATAAATTTGCTGAGTGCGGCAACGAGAAGGTGATTTTGTGTGAGCGTGGTAGCTGCCATGGTTACGATAACCTGGTCGTTGATATGCTGGGKTTTGATGTGATGAAAAAAGCCTCAAACGGTAGCCCAATTATTTTTGATGTGACCCATGCGCTCCAGTGTCGCGATCCGCAAGGCGCTGCATCCGGCGGCCGTCGTCAGCAAACCGTTGATTTAGCACGTGCAGGTCTAGGCACTAAAATTGCTGGCTTGTTTATCGAAGCGCACCCAGACCCAGATAATGCCCGTTGTGATGGCCCCTCAGCCCTGCCGCTGAATAAACTCGAGCCKTTCCTSGCGCAAATGAARKCYCTGGATGATGTGATCAAAAGCTTTGCAGATATCGATATTCRCTAATCCGGCCTATCGATACCCATAAAAAAGCTGCCCAACGTTGGCAGCTTTTTTTGTGTCTCTTCGTTTTTTAGATGTTTAGACGTCTATTTGTTGACTGGACGGCTAGAGGGCTGTAATCTTGTTGACAGTTTTATAAGAGGTATAACAAAACTGCCATGACAACATCAGCAAACACCACACCGAAGCCTTCTGCGCTTGCACTGCTTCCCCTGATTTTATTTTTAATCCTTTTTATTGGATCGGGCGTGTATTTTACCTTAGAAGGTGTCGACTACGCCTTTTATCAATTGCCTGCACACGTCGCGATTTTACCCGCGGTAATCTTGGCCATTGGCCTAAGCCGCGAGCGCCTGAATACGGCCATTGAGCAGCTCATTCGTGGCATGGGACATGGTGATATTATTGCCATGTGTTTAATCTATTTGCTGGCTGGTGCGTTTTCTTCGGTGGCGGATGCAACCGGGGGCGTGGAAGCCACGGTCAATCTTGGGTTAGCGCTGATCCCCGAAAGCCTTATTCTGCCGGGCTTGTTTGTGATTGCGGCGTTTATTTCCACTGCAATGGGCACCTCGATGGGCACCATTGCCGCGCTTGCGCCTTTTGCATTGAACATGGCCACTGCAACCGGTCAATCGCCCGCTGTCATGGCAGGTGTATTGCTGAGCGGCGCGATGTTTGGCGATAACTTATCGTTTATCTCTGATACCACAATCGCGGCCACGCGCTCACAAGGCTGTAGCATGCGTGACAAGTTTAAAGAGAACGTTGGCATTGCCATTCCTGCTGCCATCGCTGCGATCATTCTGTTTGTATTTAATAATCAAAGTGCGCCAGTTGAAGCGCCTGAGAGCATTAACTACTTGGCGGTTATCCCTTACCTTTCGATCATCGTATTGGCACTGGCGGGACTAAATGTGTTTGTTGTCCTGACTTCAGGTATTTTGCTGGCGATGGGTGTGGGTCTGATGAGCACGCCTGACTTTACCTTGATGACGTTTAGCCAAGAGGTCAAAGACGGCTTTGCCAGCATGCAAGAAATCTTCGTACTCTCGTTAATGATTGGTGGTATTGCTGAATTGATGCGTTGCCAAGGTGGATTAAGCTTTTTGACCAACACAGTCAATAAAGTGATTGTCCGCTTTCAGAAAAACCAAGGTCAGCATCACTCTCGTGCGAGCGAGTTTGGCATCGCCTTGTTAGTGTCTTTCGCTAACTTATGTACGGCCAATAATACCGTGGCCATTGTTGTATCGGGCCAAGTGGCTAAAAATATAGCAACTGAGCATTCCGTACCGGCTAAGCGAAGTGCAAGCTTGTTGGATATCTTTTCATGTGTCGTGCAGGGCATGATTCCTTATGGCGCACAAATTCTGTTACTCGGTGCAAGCTTTGGGCTATCTCCTTTAGTGATTGTCAGCCATTCTTACTACTGTTTCTTTTTAGCCGCGTCTGCCTTAATTGCTGTCAGTAGTCGTCATTGGTGGCAAGCGCGCCGCGCGTAACCGTCACTTGATAAAACCACGGTGCTGGCTTTGCCTGTCTCATTCGATAAGCAAAGGCTGCACCGTTTTTTAATGGCTTAGAGTCTTGGCTCTAGAAATTTTGCCCCGATCACCAAAGTCAGTAATTTTGGATATCGTATAGTGATCATCGCAACAAAAATATGAAATGGCTCAGCGCTATAGCAACAATTCTTTTAGACTAGATAGCGTTTTCTAACCACCGACAATGATGTCGATGGTGGTTTATCCCTCGCTAAAAAGGTCTATGATCATGAAGGAACGTCTTTGTTTAAAGGCAGCGGTTAGTGCTGCGTTAATTGCATCATTGGCAGGGTGTGCCAACTCAGGCTCTGAGACACCAGAGCAAGGTTGGGCGCCAGATACCACTTATAAACTCACCATTCTTCATACCAACGACAATCACGGTCGTTTCTGGCACAACCGCTATGGCGAATACGGCATGGCCGCGCGCAAAACGCTGATCGATGAGCTGCGTACAGAAGCACAAGCAGAAGGCAGTGAAGTGCTACTGCTATCAGGCGGTGACATCAATACCGGTGTCCCAGAGTCTGATCTACTCCACGCGGAGCCGGATTTTAAAGGGATGACGCGCATCGGTTACGACGCCATGGCGATTGGTAACCACGAGTTTGATAACCCATTGAGCGTGCTCGAGCAGCAAATGCAGTGGACCGATTTTCCAATGCTGTCTGCCAACATTTACGATAAAGAAACGGGCGAGCGCAAATTCCAGGCCTACGAGATGTTTGAGCGCAATGGCCTAAAAATTGCGGTTGTCGGTCTGACCACAGAAGATACCGCGAAAATTGGTAACCCTGAGTACATTGGCTCGCTCGACTTCCGTGATCCGAAAGCAGAAGCGAAAAAAGTGATCGCCAAGCTCAAAGAAACCGAAAAGCCGGATATCATTATTGCGGCAACCCATATGGGCCACTATGCTGATGGCAAAAGCGGTGTAAACGCCCCGGGTGATGTGGCGTTGGCGCGCTATATGGATGATGGCGACCTTGACCTTATCATCGGCGGCCATTCACAAGAGCCGGTTTGTATGGAAGGACCGAACACGTATAACGAGAGTTTCGAGCCCGGTGATGCGTGTACCCCAGACCAGCAAAACGGCGCGTGGATCATGCAAGCCCATGAATGGGGTAAATATGTCGGTAAAGCCGAGTTTGAATTCCAGAATGGCGATTTAAATCTTGTCAGCTACGATCTTATTCCTGTGAACCTGAAAAAGAAAATCAAGGTTGATGGTGAGAGCCAGCGCGTCTTTATTCAAGATGAAATCGCAAAAGACCAAGCCTTGTATGACTTCTTGAAGCCATACCAAGACAAAGGCCAAGAGAAGCTCAACGTTAAGATTGCTGAGAGTAACGGCAAACTAGAAGGCGATCGTGATGTGGTGCGCTTCCAGCAAACCAACCTAGGCCGCTTAATTGCTAAGTCGCATATGGAACGCGCTAACGCTGACTTTGCGGTGATGAATTCAGGCGGTGTGCGTGACTCTATTATCGCCGGTGATATCACTTACAAAGACGTGCTTAAAGTGCAGCCATTTGGCAATATGGTCACTTACACCGACATGAGCGGTAAAGAAGTGATGGATTACCTCAATG
>NZ_MUFH01000078.1:0-9658 GCF_001996115.1 Salinivibrio sp. MA427 | reverse complement strand
ATCAACCGCTTGGCGAATCATTTCAGCGTGCACGGCTTGTTCTGCAAGCTCCGCCGTTTTCGGGAAGATAAAGGTGCTATGGCTCGCGTTATCACCGGCAAAGTCAACAAAGTTCTGGCCATCTTGCGCAGCGGAGGAGCTGGCATTGATGGTTGGTAGGCCAAGTTTCGCGGCTAATGGCTCAGAGCCAGCGAAATTATCAACAATGCCCGGTATCGTATAGGCGACGCCGTTCGGTACCGTGTCATCCCCATCGACTTGTTGCATATAAATCGGCGTAGTGCTTCCATCAATATAGGTTGCATTCGTATAGGGATCGACGGTATCGAGTAGCGTCTGTGCGGCATAATTAAATTGCTGTACCACACCATTCACTTCCGCTTGTGCGCTCTCTGAGCCGTTTGCCTCAAAAGTTTTGTAGCAGATAACATTATTTTCTGCGCTATTATCGAGCGTACAATTGTTACCGGCAAAGGTCTGATAAGCGGCACTGCCTTTAAAAGCAACACTGTGCTTAATCAAAGGACCAAACGAGTCCGACCCGAGAAGCAAGTTAGCAATTTGTCCCCCAGAGTTCGCCACGCTTAGCGCAGAGAAGTCATAATATGGGCCGACTCCTGTATCTGCGTTGTCACGGTTGGCCGCCGCAAACCCGGTGGTGCCAACAATGCCGCCTAGCGAGTGACCTAATAAGCGTGGTGCCGAGGTCGTGAAAGACGATATCGTCGCTAATGGCGTCCCCGCGAATCCTCCCATCAATTGGGTACGGGTCAAGCCAGCGCGCACGCCCATCACATCCAGCGCACTCTGGCGCACATTGTCACGCGCTACGGCCAGGTTATTCAGATTTAAGTACGCTGTCACATCGACATTAGCAGAGCGTTCAGCATCCAAACTGCGCTGACCATGGAGCGGTAAATCAATCGCCATCACCGCTTGGCCTGCATTGGTAAAGTTAGGCGCAAAGAAGTACGCATTTTCTTTTGCCGAGGTAATTCCGTGCTGATAAACCGTCAGTTTGGTAGTGCTATCAACCGTTGCTGGGGTAAACAGCAAGAAAGGTACCTCTTGCACTGATTTAATCTGCGGTACTGGGCTGTAGCGGGTAATAATCCGCTCAGGATCCAACTGACTACCGTCGGCTTTAGTCAATGTGACACCGGCCAGTTTAAATAGCTCTTCAGTAATTAAAGTCTTGTCATCTCCGCTTAGTACCGCTATATCGACACCAGCCTCAGCAAGCTGCGCGGCAATGGTCGCTTTTTGCTCAGGGTCTTGCAGGGCATTCAATACTTTGGCCAAGCTGGGGGTTGCCGACTCAAACGGTTGGCTATTCCAGTTGCTATCGGTTTCCAAATAGTAAGGAAGCTTTATGGTGCCTGTTGACACCTGAACATCAGCTAAGTTAACACCGTTTAAATTAAATGCGCCGATGACTTTGGCTTTGATATTTTCGTCATTTGGATCAAAGTACTGGGTAAACTGGGCATCCCCATTCAACGCCGTTTGATAGTCCTGAGTGCCGGTAATATCGATGTTGTAGGCATCCGATAAATCAGCATTATTGGGGTTGGCGCCCGCTTTCCATACTGCAGCTAGGCTTCCAGCATCAAATCCAGCCGCCGTCGCTAGCTTGGTATAGTTTAAGCTATCACCCACCGATTGGGTGGAGAACCAGGTGGAGTAGACGATGGGGGAATTCGCCCCGGCGGCCTTCGCCAGCTTTTCAACACCTTTAATAACCGTTGCCGGTTTTTCTAACGCTGTCCCGGTAAAATCTTTATTGGTCGACTTTAACGATGCATAGCTCGTTGACGTACCGACGGGATTGCCATTGGCATCCGTCATTTCATCGGTAATCACCACAATGTATTCACTGCTCGGCGCTAAGTCGCTAGTGGGTAATATCGTCAGTGTGTCTGTCGCCGCACTGGTGATAGCATTGAAATCGCTACCGAGCGTTAGCACCTTTTCTGGAAGCGGATTTTCCCCAGTCAGCGACTCAGTTAGTTTCACCAGATAAACACCGCCAGAGACAGGACCATCGACCAACCCTGCGCCTTTAAAGTCAAACACCAGCGGCATGGTGGTCGACCAACCATCCATGGTATTCATCGCCGCACGCGGATTACTTAATGTGCTGTCACTGCCAGTGGGTAAATTTAAGGTGCCGTCGTTAGGGTTCATTAATAAAAAGGTTGGCACCGGGACAGATTGATTTTTCCCCTGTAAGGTAAAATCGATTTTGGTGTCACGCTCAAGTAGGGCTTGGACCTCAGCATTAAAGTCAGGATTGGTCGAGCTGGTCTTATCATCCCCACAGCCTGCCAATAAAAGCACAGCAGCCACTATCGATAACGAAAAAGAATGCTTTAACATGAATGGGCTCCCATTTTAAAAGGTATAGTTGAGTTGCACTGCGCTTAAATACGCATCGCCTTTCGATGAAATTTCAATATCCTGACCCAAGCCATTGGTCTCTTTAAAGTTTCCATCACGGCTTCTAATCCAGGTAATCGCCGCATCAATGGTTAAATCGGCATTGTATTGGTAGGTAAAGCCGGTTGAATACCAATAACGGTCCGAGTCGGGAATACTCAAGGTCGCTTTGCCCGCTTTTTCATCAAAGGCGACCCCTGCGCGACCTGTCCACGCATCATTAAACTGATAAGTACCGCCGAGTGAAAGGCGTACGTTATCTTTGTATTGCTCATCTTTATAAAAACATTGATTCGGTGTACCGTCGTTACACTGACTGGACGTTGCTTTTAGCTCTTTAAATGAACGCCAGCCCGTGCGTTTCCAGCTGTAATGCATGGCAAAGTCATCGGTTAACTGATGAAACCCTGATACTTCATAAATTTCCGGTAAGTCGAGCTCTAAATCACCATCGACTTTCGGTGGTGTAGAAATCCCTGTGTCATAGCTATTGAGATCGCCGTCTTCAAATTCGAGTGCCACCTCAGAGCGGTAGCCAAATCCAATGCGATGATCATCATTAAAGTGATAGGTGGTGCCCACATTAAAGCCATAGCCAACTGCATCGCCTTTTAACGACAGTAAGTTATCTCGCTTATCTCCACCCAGCGCACCAGCTAATGCGCCTTTATACCGGGTGAGTTCTGCTTTGGCGTATACCAAACTTAACCCTGCGCCGACACTCCATTTGTCGTTCACTTGATAAGCCAAAGCGGGATTCAAATTAGTGGTAAGAAGATCTGTATGGCCGGCAATATCGCCTACCTGCATGTCATCCGGATAATCTGTTGCCACGCCATAGGTGGTATATAAGCCAACACCCCATGACCATTTATCGGTTTGCGGCGATACATAATAAAACGCAGGCACCGCTTTAACTGGTGCAACGTCTTTGGCTTCTTCGTTATTGGTTTTATCTTTGATTCGAATATGGGGATCAACAATATGAATCGCACCGGAAACTTGGCGCTTTTCTAATAACATCATATTGGCCGGGTTTCGGGCGAGAGTGGATGCGTTATCAGCAATGGCGGCTTCGCCAGAATAAGCACGTCCAAGGCCAGTTGCTGAATGTTCAGCGACCTGAAACCCTGCCCCATGAGCTTGAGTCGCGGCGATGATGCCAACCGCAATCGTTGAGAGCTGCTTCTTGTTCACTAGTCGGACCTCCGAGGTCTCTTGTTTAGTATGAGATTGTGATGTTATTTGTATGTAAACAACTTGTCAAATGATTGAATTACCTCGAACAATGACAAGGCTGGGGATTATAGGGCGTGGATCACAAAGTAAAAGTGGTTATTAATTGGTAAGACCAGCATGCTTAAATTGCACATTATCGACGCATATATCGCCTAAAACCCCATCAAGTTTCGGTATTTTCAAGGCGTAAATAAGCGTAGACTCGATGGCAGAAGGATAAAGTTCGATAACACAATGACCAAGGAGTCATCATGATTCAGCAAGGACAACCTCTACCCAGCGCTACACTCAGCGAACTCACTGCTGAAGGAATGCAAACCCACGACATCCCTGCCCTTTTCGCCAACAAGAAGGTTGTGCTGTTCGCGGTGCCGGGGGCCTTTACCCCAACCTGTTCAGAGTCGCACTTACCGGGTTTTGTGGTGAAAGCGGATGAGATTAAAGCAAAAGGCGTCGATATGATTGCCTGCGTATCGGTTAACGATGCCTTTGTGATGCAGGCTTGGGGCGAGGCACAAAATGCCAATCAGATTCATATGCTGGCCGACGGTGATGCGAGCTTTACCAAGGCGCTAGGACTAGAAATGGATTCAGGTAAGTTTGGCGGTGTTCGCTCACAGCGCTATGCCATGATCATTGAAAATGGCACCGTCACCCAGCTTAATGTTGAGCCGCCGAAAAGCTTTGACGTTTCCAGTGCTGAGGCCGTACTCAAGCAGCTATAGGTTTGCCAGATGTTAGGCGATAACTCGCCCAACTGACGGCCTGAACGTGATTTAATAAGCGGTGACGGGATGACGCCACCGTTTTTTATTACACTGACTTTTCACTCACGTTACGACGCAGTACATATTTTTGCACTTTCCCTGTCGACGTTTTTGGGAGTGTTGTAAAGATCACTTTTTTAGGCGCTTTAAAGTGAGCCATTTGGTCACGACAGAAAGCAATAATGTCTGCTTCGGTCACGGCTGATGCTTCGGTCGTTTTGACAAACGCACAGGGAACCTCCCCCCATTTTTCATCGGGCATCGCTATCACCGCGACTTCATCAATCTCGGGGTGACGATACAAGACATCTTCAATTTCAATGCTGGAAATATTCTCTCCACCACTAATAATGATATCTTTCAGTCTATCTTTGATTTCGATGTAATTATCGGCATGCCACACCGCTAAATCGCCAGTGCGAAACCAGCCGTTACTCATGGCGTCTTCCGTCGCGCTCGGATTCTTTAGGTAGCCTTTCATCACGATATTACCGCGAACAAAAATCTCACCCAGCGTGCCACCATCTTTTGCAACCGGTTTAAACGTCACCGGATCAGCGACCATCAGATCCCCTTGCATCGGCGCGCGTACGCCTTGGCGCGCTTTCATCCGCGCTTTTTCTTGTTGGGAGAGGTGATCCCAATGATGCTGCCAATCACACACCACGCAAGGACCGTAGGTTTCGGTGAGCCCATAAACATGGGTCACAGCAATGCCCATCGCTTCCATGCCCTCAATCACAGAGGCAGGTGGCGCGGCGCCTGCGGTCATGACCTTGATGGTATGCTTAATGCCAGATTTTAACGCCGGATCAGCACTGTTGATCATATTAAGAACAATGGGCGCACCGCAGAAATGAGTGACCTTATGGGTTTTTATCGCATCAAAGATAGGCTCGGCCCGCACATGCCGTAGGCTGACACTCACCCCCGCCGTTGCGGCCACCGTCCATGGGAAACACCAACCATTACAGTGGAACATGGGTAGCGTCCAAAGATACACTGGATGGGAATCCATGTTCCATGACAACACATTACTTACCGCATTCAGATGGGCGCCACGGTGATGATACACCACCCCTTTGGGGTTGCCGGTTGTGCCTGAGGTGTAATTAAGTGAAATGGCCTGCCATTCATCGTCTGGCAATGCGTACTGATAATCACCATCCCCTTTTGCTAAAAACGTCTCGTAGGTAGTTTCACTGATGCATTCGCCATGCGGATACAAGGGATCATCAATCGCAATCACTAACGGACGGTGTTTAATCATCTTCAACGCCCGCTTACCCACTTCCGTCATTTCCTTGTCGACGATAAACACTTTGCTTTCCGCGTGTTCAAGGATAAAGGCGACGGTTTCCGCTTCTAACCGGGTATTAATGGTATTGAGTACGGCGCCTGTCATCGGCACACTAAAATGCAACTCAAAGACTTCAGGCAGATTGGGGGCCATCACCGATACCGTATCACCCAGCCCGATGCCGGCTTGAGTCAATGCCGACGCAAATTGACGACAACGCTGATCGACTTGCTGCCAACTCCAACATAAATGGCCATGAACGCTGGCCGGATAATCTGGATAGACGCTGGCGGCCCGCTCAAGGAAAGAAAGCGGGCTCAGTGTTTGATAATTGGCTGGACTTTTGTCCAAGCCAAGATCGTAGATATTATTAGATGACATAACGCACTCCTTGCTGACTGTGTCTAGATAACTAGATCACGTTAGCATGTCATCGAGCATGCGCTATTCAACTTAAGTCGATATGGCGGCGACAACACAAAAAGGCCCAGCCAATCCTCGTAGGCTACTCTTATCAAAATTCTTATTTCTTTGCGTTCACCGCACTCACACCTTGCCAATCTTCTAACTCTTGTTCGGGGTGCTCGGTTCTAAATTGCTGATACAGCGCAATGCCCAGCGGATCTTCTAGCACATCGATCGTCACGCCTTTCTCTTGCAGCATCGTCTCGTTACCGCTCGCACTGGTCACATCGCCGACCACCACTCGCACGAAACCACGCATAAAGATTAATGTTGCGCAAACATCGCAAGGGCTTAAACTGGTGAATAAGGTCGTTTGGCTAAAATCGATTCTCCCAGCGTCACGCATTGCAGCTGTTTCGCCGTGATTATAAGGATGGTTTTCTTGCACCAGCGTGTTGTATCCCTTACCCACAATTTGGCGCGTGTGATTATCAATAATCACCGCGCCAATGGGACAGCCGCCTTCTTGTGCACTTTTTTCTGCAAGGCGTACCGCGATCCTCATAAAATCAGTATCTGTTAACTTAGTGCAAAAATGAGCGTCCATCAGTACAGGTAGACTAAGCGTCGGCATATGGGCAATCGCACGCAATGTCGCTTCATCCACGTTGCTATTTGCGTTGAGTAGCATCCGCTTTCTCCTCATTCGTTTAGGTTTATGACTCTAGCCTGAAC
Organism: Salinivibrio sp. MA427; assembly: GCF_001996115.1. Lineage (NCBI taxonomy): Bacteria > Pseudomonadati > Pseudomonadota > Gammaproteobacteria > Vibrionales > Vibrionaceae > Salinivibrio > Salinivibrio sp. MA427. Next base: position 2,773 of record NZ_MUFH01000078.1, on the reverse strand, counting down.
AGCTCCACAAAATCATCGACCACGGTCGGTGATGGATTTTTTTCAGGGACTTTTTATGACAAAGCGTTTAATTCTGATGTTAGTCGCGTGTGCGCTCGTATTTGGTGGGATTTTTGCCTACAAAATGGTGGGTGATCATTTTATGAATCAATTTTTTGACAATATGCCTGCACCGACGGCGACTGTCACAGCCACCACAGTGTCGACGCACCCATGGCGTGAACAACAAACTACCATTGGTAGTTTTGCCGCGATTAATGAAACCCAGTTGACCACCGAAGCAAACGGCATTGTCGATGATATTTTCTTTGATAATGCGACCCCAGTAAAAAAAGGGCAACGGCTGCTGACACTCGATGCCAGTGTTGATCAAGCAGAGTTGCGCCGACTCGAATCTGTGGCTGAACTAGCACAATTAGAGATGCGACGTTACCAACGCCTTTACAGAGACAAAAACGTATCAGAGTCGGAACTCAAACGTAAAGAAAGTGAGGCTAAACAAGCAAATGCAGCAGTTGATAGCCAACAAGCGCGCATTGCACAAAAGTCGCTAACCGCCCCTTTCGATGGCATTATTGGCATCCGTAAAGTCAGTCTTGGTCAATTAATTGCTCCAGGTTCAGTGGTCGCAACCCTGACCTCAGTGAATCCGATTCATCTTAATTTTACCCTGCCCGAGCAACAGCTTAGTACCCTGCAAGATGGCCAAACAGTCTCAGCCACTATCACGGCGCGACCTGAACAAACGTTTAGTGGCACAGTCACCGCTATTTCTCCTGTCGTTACCCAATCGAGCCGCAGTGTTGACATTCAGGCCACCTTTGACAATCCAGACGCCATTTTACGCTCGGGCATGTTTGCACGCGTGAGTCTTGATCAAGGTGAAGAAACGCAAAATGTCTTACTGGCGCCACAAACCGCGATTCAATTTAACCCCTATGGCAACGCCGTTTTCGTGATCCAAGAACAAGATGATGCACTGACGGTGCAACAGCGTTTTGTTCAAACCGGCGCACGCCGCGGTGACATGATTGTGATAGAGGATGGCCTGGAAAGCGGCGATCGCATCGTGACTTCCGGATTGCTCAAGCTGCGCAACGGCAGTAACGTGAAGATCAGTGATAATCCGCGTGTTCAGCCCAGCGAAGATCTTGATCCCAACGTTGTGAATCAATAGGAGCTATTCGATGCGATTTACCGACGTATTTATCAAGAAACCCGTATTAGCGTCCGTCGTTAGCCTGTTCATTATCTTGCTAGGTTTACGCGCCATCACCGACATGAATGTGCGCCAGTTCCCGGAAATTAAGAATGCGGTTATCAGCGTGTCGACCACCTATATCGGTGCAGATGCCGATTTGATTCAAGGATTTATTACCACACCGCTGGAGCGTGAAATTGCCGCATCAGAAGGGATTGATTACTTGGTTTCGACGTCGACGGCAGGCGTCAGCACTATCGAGGCCTATTTGCGTCTTGATTACGACCCTAATGAAGCACTCACGCAAATTGCCGCACAGGKCAACAAGGTACGGTCTGAGCTGCCTGAAGATGCGCGTGAACCCGTGGTCACCTTGCAAGTCGGTGAAACCGTGGCGGCGATGTATCTCGCCTTTTACTCTGAGGTACTCAGTGATAACCAAATTACCGACTACTTGGTGCGTGTGGTTGAGCCGCAACTTTCTACAATTCCCGGCGTACAACGCGCCAATGTACTCGGTGCTAGCAGCTTTGCGATGCGGGTTTGGCTCGATTCGGTCAAGCTCGCTGCATACGATCTTACCGGCACGGATGTCGTTGCTGCACTGCGCAATAATAATGTTCTGGCAACGCTTGGACGCACCAAAGGCCAAGATGTCGCGATAGATTTAAACGCTGCCACAGACATTCATGACGTCAGACAATTTGAAGATCTGGTGATCAGCAGCGATGGCCAATCGGTAGTACGTTTAGAGGATGTCGCGACGGTTGAATTAGGTGCAGAAAGTTATCAAACGTCCGTTAACTTTAACGGATTAGATGCCACCTTTATCGGCATTGAAGTGTCCCCGGATGCCAATGCCCTTGATGTTATTGAATCAGTCAATGAGGTTTGGGACGCGGATGTTATCCCCCAACTACCGCAAGGCTTATCAGCCTATATCGCTTATGATTCCACCGAGTATATTGATAATGCCATTGATGAGGTGGTGATATCGATTATTCTCGCCCTAGCGATTGTGGTCTTCGTTATTTATGGCTTTTTAGGATCATTGCGCTCGGTGATTATTCCGGCGGTCGCCATTCCGGTGTCATTAATCGGCACCTTCTTCTTGATGTTTCTATTAGGCTTTTCCATCAACCTGCTCACCTTGTTGGCAATGGTTCTCGCGATTGGCGTGGTGGTCGATGATGCGATTATCATGCTGGAGAATGTCCACCGCCATATTGAAGAAGGAAAGAGTCGAACAGAGGCCGCTATTGAGGGGGCGCGTGAGCTAGCTTGGCCGATTATTACCATGTCGACGACGCTCGTCGCGGTATTTTTGCCCATTGGCTTTGTCGGCGGGTTAACCGGTGTCTTGTTTGTCGAATTTGCGTTTACCCTCGCCGCCTCGGTGATTTTGTCGGGAGTGGTCGCACTAACACTTTCGCCGATGATGTGTGCCTATGTACTCAAACCTTATCAAGCCGATAAAGCGGCGAAAGAGAATTCTCTTGAACATTGGTTAGATAAACAATTTGATCGTTTATACCGTCGCTATAAACGTACCCTACATAGTTTGCTAAATAC
>NZ_MUFH01000077.1:0-12108 GCF_001996115.1 Salinivibrio sp. MA427 | reverse complement strand
ATCGCACACTGGACCATTGCCGGTGAGAAACGCCGTCAACTGGAAGATTATGGCTATTGGTATCACCCTGATGGCCGCGATGCTGACACGCAAGCCGCGTTTGAAGCGGTAGAAGTGAAGCCTCAAGCGATAGAGTGGATCCTTGCGGCAAGCTGTGGCTTTCGTTTTCAAGTCAGCTGCGACAACTTAAGTGGTGTAGAGCCCGATCGCCATGCCTTTGCGGGCAAAGTCCGTCATCAAGTCATTGATTATTTATCTGACGCAGAGGCAAGCTCGGCTTTGCCCGTGCGCGCTAAGCAGTTTTCTGATACCTTGCGAGACTTTTACGGTGTCTCTGCTCTGGGGCCCGATGACTTTACGTTGCCCAGCTAAGGTTAATAAGATGAAAGTTCAAGATTATGAAGCACGCATTTTGGCATTAATCGATGAGATGGTAGACACTGCCTCAGACGATGAATTATTTGCGAGTGGCTATTTACGCGGCCACGTCTCGCTGGCGGCTGCGGATTGTGAGTTAGAGGGCATAGATGAAGTGGCGTCATTAAAAGCGCGCGTGGACACTAGCTTGTCGAAAAATGCGAGTGAACTCTCACCGGGCGATCAACGCTTGGTCGGGGCGCTTTGGGATCTGCTTCAGCAACAAGTCGAAAAATCGGCTTAATATTGCAATACCGCGCTTATTAATAACTGCGCTTTTCAACTCCTGTTCTGCGGTATCCAGTGATTATCAAGCCATCGCCTCGACGATGGCTTGGTTGTTTTTACCCACACTTGCTTGTTTTTACCGGTATATAACTAACCATTCGCTACACCGCTTTACCTTTTAGCAGTTTGCGGACCCACATGCGTCCCGGGTGCAGGGTATCGAGTACTGACTGTGGCAAAGGCAAGGGCTCATCACATAACTGAGCGACGAGGATTTCTGCGGCGAGAGGCGCGGAGGTAAGACCGCGAGAACCAAGCCCCAGAAGGCAATATAGCCCAGGGTAAACAGGGACGGAACCGGCTTTTTCCTTGTCTTTTTGCAGGGTTTGGTAGGCCCAAAGTAGTGCGTCGTAATTACACACATTGCCGATAAATGGCAGGTGGTCGCGACTGGCACAGCGCACACCAACGCGTCCTGTTTCGGCAACAGGTACATGATGAGCCCAATCAGTGTCAATACAGTCGGTTAAGCGCTGCTGGTTTTCAACCTGATCGGCCGATTGAAATTCAAGGTCGGCATTGTTGCGCGCATAGCTTGCGCCTAAGCAATGTTCGCCAGCCTGATTTGCCGGTGTTAAATAGCCCTCAAAACATAACACCGTGTTCAGTGCGCGGAGGTCAGCATTGGTGGGAACATGGCTCACTTGGCCGCGCACGGGGTAAACCGGAATGGGCGCCGTTTGGTCAAAGTTATCCGCTTGGTGCCCATTGGCGATAATCACGTTCTGGTGACACAGCTCACCGTTGGCGGTACTCAGGGTCCAACCATTATCCGTTTGTGTTAACGCATTGATGTGACAATCAAAATGCGCGCTTAGCTGTCCGCGGGTGATAGCGGCACCAATCACGCCTGCGGTAAACTGTTGCGGACTGAGCCAGCCGCCCAGCGGGTAAAACACACCGGCATGCCCAGTTTCTACCCCCACTTTTTCTGTCACTGCGTCTTGGCTTACGCGCATGACCAGTGCCTCAGGAAATGCGCCATGGAGCATTTTTTCGAGCTTAGAGGCGCTTTTCTTGTCATAGCCTAGTTGGGTAACACCACACCAGTCATGTTCAAAGGCGATGCCTTGTTCAGCCTGTTGGCGAATAAACTGCCGAGCAAATAAAAAAGCGGGCGCAAAAAACTGACTCAAGTTGTCGTTGTTACCATTAAGGAGTGGATAAACCGCTCCTTGCTGATTTCCGGATGCGCCTGCCGCTGGCTGCGGGTCTTGGCAATAAAGCGTGACTTGCTTGCCTCGCTGAAGTAATGCGCTAATCAAGGCTGCACTGGCAATACCACCGCCAATAATGGCAATGTCATCCGCTGTTGCGGCGGATGTGCGCGCATACCAAGGTGGATGGCTGGCAGTGGCTTGGCGAGCAGGTAAAGCGCCCGCTAACATTTCTCGCTTGTGACCAAAGCCTTTTACCTTTTTCATGTCAAAGCCGGCGTCAATCAGTCCACGGCGGACAAAGCCGGCCGCGGTGAAAGTCGCGCAGGTACACTGCTCTCGCGCAAGTCTTGCCATGCCATTAAATAAATCCTGGTTCCACATTTCAGGGTTTTTGCTTGGGGCAAAACCATCTAAATACCAGGCATCAACAATCCCTTTCTGACCTGTTGGTACTTGTGGTAACCAATCTTTAATATCCCCAAACCATAAATCGAGTGTAATCTGACCATCAGCTAATACAATACGTTGACAACCCGCTAACGGTACGGGGTAATGGGCGCGAAGTTGTTCAGCATAGTTTGCAAGCTCGGGCCAAGCTTGATGGGCACGCGCGAGATCTTCTACGGTCAAGGGGTACTTTTCAAAACTGATAAAGTGGAGGTGCGTGACGGTGCTATCAAGGTTAGCATGGCGGAATTGGTCAAAGGCATGCCAGGTGGCGAGAAAGTTTAGCCCGGTCCCAAATCCGGTTTCTGCAATCACAAAGCGTGACTGAGTTGCCKTATGCCAACGTTCGGGTAACTGATTTTGCCCCAGGAACACGTAGCGCGTCTCAGCTAAGCCGTCGTGATTGGAAAAGTAGACGTCGTCGAACTGATCAGCAACAGGCGTACCTGTATCATTCCAGCTGATTTTTGCATGGTCGATTGAGGGAGTGCTCACAAATGCCTCATACACAGGAAAGAGAAGATGGAAATTGTACTGATAGAAAGGAAAGCTGACCACTTATCAGCTTTAAAAACGCTATCATCCACTGCGAAATTAACGTCTAGGAAAGAATCATGAAACGAGCTGTCATTACAGGCATGGGGATTGTTTCCAGTATTGGTAACAACGTCAAAGAAGTGCTGGAGTCGCTCAAAGCGGGGAAATCTGGCATTAACTTCTCTCAGCAGTTTGCAGATATGAAGCTGCGCAGCAACGTTTGGGGGGATCTCAAACTTAACCCAGCCGACCACATTGATCGTAAAAAAATGCGCTTTATGGGGGACGCGGCTGGCTTCGCCTATTTAGCCATGGAGCAGGCGATTGAAGACTCAGGCTTAGCCCCTGAGCAAGTTTCTAATCCGAGAACGGGCCTAGTTGCCGGTTCTGGGGGCGCATCATCGGTCAACCAAGTCACGGCGGTTGATACCTTACGCGAGAAAGGTGTAAAACGCGTCGGCCCTTATATGGTGCCACGTACTATGTCATCCACGGTCTCAGCGTGCTTGGCGACCCCGTTTCAAATTAAAGGGGTCAACTACACCATGAGCTCGGCCTGTGCGACATCGGCACACTGTATTGGCCATGCGCTTGAGCTGATTCAATTGGGTAAACAAGACGTCGTGTTTGCTGGTGGCGGCGAAGAGCTTGATTGGTCACTCACCATGATGTTTGACGCCATGGGCGCACTCTCAACCAAATACAATGATGATCCACAAAAAGCGTCACGTACCTATGATGCCGATCGCGATGGTTTCGTGATTTCTGGCGGCGGCGGTATGCTGGTGGTTGAAGAGCTTGAGCATGCGCTGGCGCGCGGTGCCACCATTTATGGTGAAATTGTCGGCTATGGGGCAACGTCTGACGGCTATGATATGGTCGCGCCATCCGGCGAAGGGGCGGTGCGCTGTATGAACATGGCGATGCAAGATGTTGATGGCGAGGTGGATTATATCAACACCCATGGCACGTCAACGCCAGTGGGTGATGTCAAAGAGCTTGGTGCCATCCAAGAAGTCTTTGGTGGTAAGAGCCCTGCTATTTCCGCGACCAAGTCGATGACAGGCCATGCACTCGGTGCTGCTGGGGCGCATGAAGCCATTTACTCGACGCTAATGCTGGCGCACGGCTTTGTCGCCCCGAGTATCAATGTTGATAACTTGGATCCGGCCGCTGATGGGCTAGATATTGTGACACAACCACGTGAGCAAGCACTCACTCGTGTTATGTCAAACAGCTTCGGATTTGGCGGAACGAACGCCACCTTGGTGATTGAAAAGTATCGCGGCTAATATCGCGCTTATTTTCAGGTTCTCAATGGACCCGGCCACGGCCGGGTTTTTTATTATTGGCCCGACGTGGGGGCATGCTTTTTGGCGGATGTTTTCTTGCAGGTAGGGCGATACAATGGGCGTTATTTTTCAGCGCTCGTACGCGACGTTAAAAACAGGATGCTGACCGTGAAAATAGTTGTAGATGAAAACATGCCCTACGCCCAGGCATTGTTTAGCCAATTAGGTGAAGTCGTTGCCTTACCTGGCCGGGCGATCGGTGCGGAAGATATCCAAGATGCCGACGCTTTGTTGGTGCGCAGTGTCACGCATGTTAACCACGCGTTGATTAAAGGTGCCAAGCAATTACGCTTTGTCGGCTCGGCGACCGCGGGAGAAGATCACCTTGATTTTGATGCACTGCAAGCACAAGGCGTATATGCCACGGCAGCGCCGGGCTGCAACAAAGTTGGGGTCGCGGAATATGTGATCAGTGCCTTATTGGTGTTGGCGCAACAGCAAGCATTTAAATTGACCGACCGAACCGTCGGTATTGTCGGTGTCGGTCACGTTGGGAGTTACTTAGCTGATCGTTTAGCTGCACTGGGCATTAAAACCTTGCTCTGCGATCCGCCGCGTCAGGCGCGTGAGAATCGCGCGGATATGGTGGATATTGATACGCTGATTGCACAATCGGATGTGGTGACCTTTCATACGCCTCTGACGTCGACTGGTGAGCACCCTACTCATCACTTGATGAATCACGCTCGTTTAAATGCACTCGCACCGGGAAGCATTTTGATTAATGCCGCACGCGGCCCGATTGTTGATAATCAAGCGCTTAAGACACGGCTGGCACGAGGCGATATGGATGCAGTTTTGGACGTGTATGAGCATGAGCCCGAGGTCGATCTTGCTTTGGTCGAACGGCTAACCTTTGCAACGCCACATATCGCTGGCTATGGATTGGAAGGAAAAGCTCGCGGTACCACCATGGTGTTTAATGCCTTATGCCAACATTTATCGTTACCACAGCGCGCTGACGCCGCCGAGCTATTGCCGACAGCGCCCATTCCTTCTGTGCAACTAGCCGCGCCTTGGCAGCAGACTGATCTTATGGCGTTAACCCAACTTGTTTATGATATCCGTCGCGACGATAGTGATTTTCGCCGAGCGATGACACAAGCAGGGGAGAACAAACCGGCACAGCGTACAGCCTTTGACCAATTACGAAAAAATTACTGGGATCGACGTGAGTACAGTGCGATCACGGTAGCCGGACACGCTGATTTCGGGTTACAGTCGCTGGCTAAGCTGGGCTTTAGTATTGAGGAGCACGCATGACACAAGCATTTGATGTTGCGGTTTTGGGCGCAACAGGTGCGGTAGGCCGTACCATTATCGACATTTTAGAAGAGCGCGATTTTCCTATTGGCACTCTCCACCTGCTTGCCAGCGAGCGCAGTGCCGGTGAAACCATTACCTTCAAAGGCGAAAGTTTGCGTGTGCAAAACGTCGACACCTTTGATTGGACCCAAGTTCAAATTGGCTTGTTTTCGGCAGGCGCGCAAACCTCCGCACATTGGGCGCCTATTGCCGCAGAAGCAGGAGTGGTGGTGATCGATAATACCTCACAATTCCGCTATGATTTCGATGTGCCCTTGGTGGTGCCGGAAGTCAATCCAGCCGCGATTGGTGATTTTCGTAACCGCAATATTATTGCAAATCCCAATTGCTCAACGATTCAGATGCTGGTCGCATTAAAACCCATTTACGATGCCGTGGGGATCGAACGTATTAACGTCTCTACCTATCAATCGGTGTCGGGATCTGGAAAGTCGGGTGTCGACGAACTCGCAGGCCAAACGGTGAAACTGCTCAATAGCCAAGATGCCGAACCTTCGCTCTATAGCAAACAAATTGCTTTCAATTGCTTGCCTCAGATCGATCAATTTATGGATAACGGCTACACCAAAGAAGAAATGAAGATGGTGTGGGAAACGCAAAAGATTTTCGCTGATGAGATGATTGGAGTTAACCCTACTTGTGTGCGTGTGCCTGTTTTTTATGGCCATGCAGAAGCGGTGCATATCGAATGCCGTCAACCCATTGACGCAACAGAGGCGATGGCAATCCTTAGCCAGCACGAGCATATTGAAGTCTTTGAAGGCGAAGAGTATCCAACCCAAGTCAAAGAAGGGACGGGATCAGACAAGGTGCTTGTGGGACGGGTCCGTAACGACATTAGCCATCCAAATGGTTTAAACCTCTGGGTGGTTGCTGACAATGTGCGTAAGGGTGCCGCAACCAACACGGTTCAAATTGCTGAAGTCTTAGTGCGCGATTATCTTTAATCGACAGCGTGTGACGATGACAAGAGCGTGATGGTCCACGCATCACCATGTCAGTTTGATTGATACCCCATCCGTTGATGGGGTATTTTTTTAGGCATTAAATTTGCACAGATGACGATACGCGAAGTGTGGGCATGCTATCATCGAGGCAAAACTGAGGCAGAGCGCCCACAGTTTGATCGCACAACACACTTTTATATCATCAAACTACAGTTTTTCGCATGGCTTCCGATATAGTTAGATATTTAGTGAGGCCATTTCTGCCATAGGGAGTGCGGGTGTGTCCAACGCACAGCAAAGTGAACAGTCTTCTTCTCAAACGCGATTGACGATAATCTCGCACACAGTGAGGCGGCATCTTCTTGCCGTTGTGGGGTTATTGGCAATTAGTCTCGTCAGTGTGTCTACCTTACCGGTCGAGGCGGCCATTCGTATTCTGGGCCCGCAAGACGAAATGACGACTGAGTCGTCATCCGCACAACAACCGCCTACGGTGCAATCCGCGCAGCAATATGGCCCAACAGGTGCAAACGAAACCTTGTGGTCGATTGCGACGCAAATGCGTCCCAATACACAAGTCAGTGTTTACCAAACATTGGGCGCGATTTTCCGCCTCAATACCGACGCGTTTGCCAATAATAATATCCATCGCTTGCAGCCAGGTAGCACATTAGTGATGCCAACCTTGGAGCAAATCGAACGAGAAAGTACGCAAGATGTCGTAAATCGTCTTGAAATTGATGACGCACGTAAGCAAGCACAAACGACGACACCATTGAGTGATCAAGTCACCCAGCCTGACGCTCAAGCATCAGAGCAAGTCGAACCCGAGCAAGCTGAACCAGAATCGCAACAAAGCGCCTCAGAAACAGAGCAGGCACAGGGCTCTGAAGCGAGTGAGCCTAAGACACCACAACCTGAAGTGGTAGAAACGTTGCAATCGCAGCTACAAAACTCAGATCAAGAAATGACCCGCTTGGTTGAGAGTAATCATGTGCTCAAAGTGCGCTTATCCGAAGTTCAGTACGAACTGAATGCGCTGAAAGAAAAAATGAGCAGTGATGACGAGTTGAATCAGGAAATACGTGCTTTCCTAGAACAACAACGTCAGCAGCAGGCGAAACAAGAGACGCAGCCTCCCTCTGCGGTCGACTCTTTATTGGATAATCCACTCCTGCTCGCCATGTTCGCGATCATTCCTGGCGCATTAATAGCCGGTGGGGTTTTCTTCTTCTTGGCGCGTCGTAAGAAACAAAACGAAGAGCATGACGAGCCCGCCTCACTCGACCATGATGAGCTAGATGATATGCCGGTTATCATGGTGCCCGATCCTGAAGATGAGCAGGAAGGGGAGAGTCACCAAGATCAATCTGACGATGAGTTAGAGATCACTGAGGATGGTCGTAGTGATGAAGACGTGGCATTTGGTGATGACACGGTATTCGGTGATGACACGGACCTTGATGATCTCAATCTTGACGATGAACTGGACGACATGTCTGGTAACGAATCGAGCGTTGCGCCAACCAGTGACGATGCCATTGGACTCGAGGACATGGAGCGTGCGTTAGATGAATTGGCGGATACACCGCCTGCCGATACCGAAACGTCGACCGACAGCGAAAGTGAAACCGACGACGCAGCCCTCCCTGAAGAGGAAATGAGCGCAGACGAGGCGCTTGCAGCAGAGTGGGCGAAAGCGCTAGAAGAAGGTAACGACAGTGATGTAGATGACATTGACGCCTTGCTCGCCGGGGAATCGGGCACTGAATCTACGTCGGAGGAACCCTCTGAGTCCACGCGTGAATCAGAAGCAAACGTAGAGAGTGATACTGAGGCGACATCGGATGATAACCCTGAATCAAGCGAAGCGTCGGAAGAGCAAGCACCGAATGATGCATTATTTGACTCAGCCCTTGCCGATGAGCCAGCGTTAGATCTCAGCCAAGAAATTGATTTATCAGATGATGACGACGAAGACAGCGTTTCGCTCGACAACACGACCGAGCTTCTTGATGAGCTTGTCGGTGATGATGATGACGATGATGATAGCTGGTTGAATGATCAAGATGATACGGAGACTGAGTTTGATGAAAGCAGTGATGCTTTACTGGATGAAGTATTAGACAACGATGATCCGCACCTTGAAGACTCTGACGCCTTGTTGGAGGAAGTGTTAGGTGACGACGACGAATCCGATCCACTTGCGGAGGAAGATGATCCTGCACTGTGGGAAGAAGCTGAAGACAGTGATCCTAATGAAGCGGAACTCGAAAAACTGCTTTATGAATCAGAGGGTGAACCAGAGCCTGATCCCCGTAAGGCAGAACAGCCCGCAGAGCCCGAGACTGACGACGATGCACAGGGTGACACGGATGAAGCGCCAGCCGATGACACTGCAGAGCCCGAGGCCGAAGCTCAGGATGATACGGATGGAATGTCAGCCGAGGATACCGCGGAACCCGAGGCCGAGGCTCAGAACGATACAGATGAAGCACCCGTCGCCGACGAGTCGCTAGCAGACCAACAACCTGAACAAACGGCTGAGCCGGATGACGCCGCCGAGGTTGAAGACACATCCGACACTGTGCCCGAAGAGCCAGTCGATGACGCTGCAGAGCCCGAGACTGAGGACGATGCACAGGATGACGTGGACGAAGATCCAATCGCGAATGATCAGCCAGTAGACGCTCAACCCGAAGAAACGGCTGAGTCGGATGACGCCGCCAAGATTGAAGACACATCCGACACTGCACCTGAAGAGCCAGCCGATGACACTGCAGAGCCCGAGACTGACGATGACGTACAGGATGACACGGACGAAGCGCCAGGCGAGGATACCGCTGAATCCGATGCACAGGATGACGTGGACGAAGAGCCAATCGCGAATGATCAGCCAGTAGACGCTCAACCCGAAGAAACGGCTGAGYCGGATGACGCCGCCGAGGTTGAAGACACACCCGACGCTGAGCCTGAAGAGTCAGTCGATGACACTGCAGAGCCCGAGACTGAGGACGATGCACAGGATGACGTGGACGAAGAGCCAATCGCGAATGATCAGCCAGAAGACGCTCAACCCGAAGAAAYGGCTGAATCGGATGACGYCGCCGAGGTTGAAGACACACCCGACGCTGAGCCCGAAGAGTCAGTCGATGACACTGCAGAGCCCGAGACTGACGACGATGCACAGGATGACACGGACGAAGCGACAGCAGAGGACACTGCTGAACCCGATGCACNGCCCGACGCTGAGCCTGAAGAGCCAGCCGAGGACACTGTGGAGCCCGATACTGACGACGATGCACAGGATGACACGGACGAAGCGCCAGCCGAGGATACTGCAGAGCCCGAGACTGACGACGACGCACAGGATGACGTGGACGAAGAGCCAATCGCGAATGATCAGCCGGTAGACGCTCAACCCGAAGAAACGGCTGAGCCGGATGACGCCGCCGAGGATACCGCGGAACCCGAGGCCGAGGCTCAGAACGATACAGATGAAGCGCCCGTCGCCGACGAGCAGCCTGATCAAGGCGAAAACCTCGATGATATTAAAGAGGAAGATTTACTCGATTTAACCAATCTGCCTGAATATGACGAAGAAGCCGCACTGGCAGATGCAGAACCGGTTGACGAAGAAGAACAAGCTGCACTTGATAGCGTGCCAGAGCCAGAGCCAGAGCCAGAGCCAGAGCCAGAGCCAGAGCCAGAGCCAGAGCCAGAGCCAGAGCCAGAGCCAGAGCCCACCTCAAAAGAGGAACGTGATTACACGTTTGATTCTCTGTCGTTAGACGATTTGGGTGAGTTTGATGAAAACGATGCGCTAGGGGCGGCACTCGATGAACAACGAGAGCTCGAGTCTTATCTCAATGAGCAGCAAGACAATGCGCCAACCTCTGAGGCGCCCGAGCGCGATACACGCAATATCAGTGATCTGGATGACGATGATCACCAGGTAGGTGGTCTGAATATGGAGGCCTTGCTATCGGAATCCGATGACGATGAGCCTCTCGATCTTTCCGCTTTATCCGACGAAGAAGCAGCGGTTTGGCAAGCCGATAATGAGCCAGAGCCAGAAGCCGAAAGTGAAGATTGGAGCCAACAACCCGCCATTGATCCGGCCTCGCTTGAAACCTTTGAACTGGAACAGGCCTTGGATGATGATCTGCTCGGTGAGGGTGATGCTGAAAGTGAGCTTATCGGCGAAGAGCAGGAAGATGACGACTACATTAGTATCGAAGAGCTTATGCGCGATGACGGCTCGACGCCAGATATTGATCCCGATAAGGCAGAGATGAACCTTGACGTAGGGTTGGATGAATTCCCTGATGTGTTAGAAGACATTAGTGCGATTGATGTTGATGGCGACACCGCCAGCACAGAGGCATCGACCAATCTCGACTTGGCGAAAGCTTACTTGGAAATGAATGATATGGATGGCGCGATTTCCTTATTAGAAAAAGTGATTCAGTCAGGCAATAAGGCCTTGCAGCAAGAGGCTCGGCAACTGCTTGAACAACTTAGGTGACACCACAATCAGGTAGCACAGGCTACCTGATTGCTTATTAGGCCTCAGAATAGACAGTCGATGTTAAGACCTGCAACAGGCCGGCTTTATGGGTATAATGCTGCGCCTTGTTGAGCAGTAACTAAAAAGGCACAGGCATGAGATTCGCGTTAGGCATTGAATATGACGGCGCCCAGTTTTACGGTTGGCAAAGGCAACGAGAAGTCACCAGTGTCCAAGAACACTTGGAAAAGGCCTTGTCGACCGTCGCTAATCACCCTGTGGCAGTACAATGTGCGGGGCGTACCGATTCGGGAGTCCACGGCACCGGACAGGTGGTGCATTTTGATAGCGATAGCCAACGGCCATTAAAAGCCTGGACGATGGGAGTGAATGCAAACTTGCTTGATGCGATTGCCGTACGTTGGGCCACGCCTGTTCCAGACGATTTTCATGCGCGATTCAGTGCGACAGCACGCCGCTATCGCTATGTGATATACAACCACTCTTTGCGCCCAGCGATACTGGGTAAAGGTGTCAGTCACTATCATAGCGAGTTGGATGAAACCTTAATGGCGCGAGCGGGTCAGTACTTACTAGGTGAGAATGATTTCTCGTCATTTCGTGCGGCACAATGTCAATCTCACTCGCCATGGCGGAATGTGATGCATTTATCTGTCACGCGTCAGGGGCGGTTTATCGTGATCGATATAAAAGCGAATGCCTTTGTGCATCACATGGTGCGCAATATCGCGGGCAGCCTCATGGCTGTCGGTCGTAAAGAACAGCCGCCAGAGTGGATCGCATGGCTACTGGCACAGAAAGATCGTACCTTGGCGGCCGCGACGGCCAAAGCGGAAGGTTTGTATTTGGTCGAGGTGGATTATCCGGATCAATATGGCTTACCACGCCCGCCGATAGGGCCTTTGTTTTTGCCCGATCAGGTGATGGAATCCGAGAGCATACTCGGCGCAAAGCGTACGGAGACAGAATAGGTAGTACCAGTTTTTTATCCCAAGTCTGGCAGACTTGTGATTTAATTCGGTCTAATTTGTTACGAATCCAAGATGGTTGTCTAATTGTGATAGCCATGACTAAGTAAAGGTTGTCCATGAGCTGGCTAGAGA